>NZ_CP031941.1:4712500-5012500 GCF_003443655.1 Nostoc sphaeroides | reverse complement strand
GCTACTCCCTTGAGAAATAATAGTGGTGTAATTACAGGAGCCGTATTAGTTTTTCGGGATGACACGCAACGCAGCCTAACTGAAGAACGCAATCTCGCAGCTGAACGTGCCCAACAACTAGAAATTCAAGTGGCAGAACTCCAACGACTCAACCAGTTAAAAGAGGATTTTCTCGCAACCACTTCTCATGAAATGCGAACGCCCTTGTCAAACATCAAAATGGCCATCTCCGCCCTAGAAAATCTTCTTGATCGGCAGGGTATCTTAGATTCAAGCGCAGTTTCCTCATCTGAATCTGTAGCCCGCTACTTAACCATCCTGCGTGAACAGTGCGAACAAGAACTAGATTTAGTAGACAATTTGCTATATATACGAATGATTGATGCAGATGTCTATCCATTGGAATTAACTTCAATTCAACTCCAAACCTGGTTGCCTCACGTTGCCGAGTATTTTGAGGAACGGGCTGGAGCTATGCAACAGACTTTGCAAGTTAGCATTCCTCCAAATTTACCACCTTTAGTTACAGACTTGGCTAGCTTGACCGAAATTGTCTCAGAGTTA
Organism: Nostoc sphaeroides; assembly: GCF_003443655.1. Classification (NCBI taxonomy): domain Bacteria; kingdom Bacillati; phylum Cyanobacteriota; class Cyanophyceae; order Nostocales; family Nostocaceae; genus Nostoc; species Nostoc sphaeroides. Next base: position 5,011,936 of record NZ_CP031941.1, on the reverse strand, counting down.
CTCAACAATGCTTGTAAATTTACTCCTCCTGATGAACAGATTACGGTAAATGTTAAGGTCATCGACACCACAAAAAGTCTAGTAAATGAGGATGCTGAATCTGGTGTATTAGATAATCTTCAATCCTACTTTCAAATCACAATTAGCAATTCTGGGGTAATAATCCCGAAAAAAGAACAATCTCGAATCTTTGAGCCGTTTTATCGGATTCCTCAAAGCGATCGCTGGCAACATGGCGGTACAGGATTAGGTTTAGCATTAGTGAAAAAGTTAGTAGAATATCTCCAAGGCACAATTGAAGTTACCAGTTCTCAGGGCTGGACAACGTTTACAGTTCAATTGCCGTTAAGCTTGTCAGAGTGATTTTTTATTATGCCGACTTACAAACTAGTAGTCTCTCTCATTAGTTATAAAGCAATACAATTCAGTTAGTGCCAAAAACCTTGAAATATGTAGGTTGGGTTGAGGAACGAAACCCAACATTTTCGGGGCTTTGTTGGGTTGCGCCTTGCTTAACCCAACCTACAATTTTACTTAACTGAACCGTATTGAGTTATAAAGGGTTTGTAGTGAGCGATTTATCGCTCAAATCAAGGACTAAAGTCCTTACTACGAACTTTTATAACCCTTCTAAATTAATGGGACAGACTACTAGCTGGTAAGGCTTTTCATTCGCCTTCAAACGACAATTTACCGAGTTTGCTGTTGGCTAACGCTCAGATTGCTCGATGGGAATTTCGATCGCAAACTCTGCTCCTTGCCCAACAGAAGAAGTGCAGCTAATATTTCCTCGGTGTTTTTGGACGATAATTTGATAACTAATAGATAATCCTAGCCCACTACCTTTGCCCACAGGTTTTGTGGTAAAAAATGGATCAAATAAACGCGATCGCAACGACTCTTCAATACCAAGGCCATTATCTGCGATCGCAATTTTGACCATATTCAATGTCACCTCTGTGTGAATCCGAATTTGGGGAGTAGGCTTGCCGTGAGCGTAGTCGAACGGGAGTAGGGAGTAGGGAGTAGAAGATAGATTCCCCACTCCCCATTCCCCATTCCCCACACCCTCTTCTATTGCATCAATAGCATTATTCAACAGATGCATAAATACTTGGTTTAATTCACTCGCATAACAACTAACTAGGGGCAAATTACCATAATCTTTCACTACAACAATTGCGGGACGATCTGCTGTTTCCCTGAGCCTATGTTGTAACATCACCAAAGTGTTTTCCATGTCCTCATGGATATTTACCCGCTTCATCTCTGCTTCGTCATGCCGAGAAAAGTGTTGTAGCGCTAGTACAATTTCCTGAATGCGATTAGAGCCTCTATACATTGCACCTATAAGGTTTTGCAGATCCTTAATCATAAAATTCAGGTCTATATCTTTGGCTATTTGCTGAATTTTTGGTGTGGGTTTGGGATATTCCTGTTGATAAGCTTCAATCAGCTTCACTAGGTCTTTCACATATTGACCAGCATATTGGAGATTCCCATAAATAAAACTAATAGGGTTATTAATCTCATGAGCAAGCCCAGCCACTAACTGTCCCAACGCCACCATCTTTTCGTTCTGAATCTGTTGAACTTGAGAGGCTTTCAAGTCGTCAATAGCCTGTTGGAGTAAAAAGTTTTTTTCTTGCAGTTGAACTTGAAGCAAACGTAAATTAATCTGATTTTCAATTCGCAACACAACCTCTGCCCCATGAAAAGGTTTTGTAATATAATCTACACCACCAACATCAAAGGCTTTTACCTTATCGACAATATCATCCAGGGCGCTAATAAAAATTACTGGGACATCACTTGTTTTATCGTCAGCTTTTAGCTGTTGACAAACTTGATAGCCATCCATATCTGGCATATTAATATCCAACAAAATTACATCTGGTAAAGCCATTTGGCAAGCAGTCAGTGCCATTTTCCCGTTTAAAGCTTTGCGAACTTCAAAACCTTGTGCAGTCAACATCGCCGATAAAAGCCGCAAATTATCTGGGGTATCATCGACGACTAAAATATTTTTTTTATGATAGTTAGTTTGATTTAAATGCATTATCTATAAAAAGCTATGTTTGTAATAATTGAGAATAGTAAATGCTTGTTTGAAATAATCCTGAAAAATTTTTTATGAATTTCACCGAAATACTTACAGCAGATTTCAGATAAATGAAGTATATACATAAAACCCAAAACCTTGTAGAGACGTAGCACTGCTACGTCTCTACCTGTATTCGATTAGAGCGCAATCTGCTGTATATTTATACTGACAATTCAGCTGTATCTGAAAAACCTCACTTCTCTTTCTCTTTTCCTTTAAGGAGAGACTTTGAATTTTCCCACTTAGAGTGTCGGGAAGGGGGTTAGGGGGTTAGGTTTTCGTGGATTTTTCCACATAACCTGAATTGTCAGATATTTATAGGAACACCCGGTAAGCGTACAACTCAGTGGCTTCAGCCCTAAGATATAAGCGGTTCGTGTGACTTTAGTCACAGTCATATTACTTTATAAAACCCTTGCTGGGCAAGGATCTTGATGAAAAAAAAATCGTTTAAATAATCAAACACTCAAACCCTTGCTATTAACGGATTCTTCTACTTTAAGTAGAGCGGCGTAAATAATTAAAGGTTCGTAGTGTTCTCGTAGAGACGCTGCGCGAACACTACGAACTAATTTCAATATTTTTTACATTACTTAACTTAGTTTGATTTATTCTCGCCTACTTACTTAGATGCGTTTGCCCCCTCAGGCTTGACAGACTACCACAGCTATTAGTCAATTAGGAGCTTTGCGAATTTAATAGCCCGCTTACCAATGAAATTTTTTCCAGGTGTTATTTGATAGTTACCATTGAGGTGATGCGGCAAGTAACTTAATAACCAATTGTTGTTCTATGGGTTTAGAAAAAAGATATCCTTGAGCAAAATTACAGTTTAAACTTCTCAATTGGGCTAGCTGTTCTTGTGTTTCGACACCTTCAGCGATCGCACTCATTCCCATTGAGTTAGCAATACTAATCATTGCTGGTACTAGTCCCATATTCTCTTTGTTTTCCTGCATACGTTTAACGAAAGATTTATCAATTTTGAGTGCATCAAAAGGAAAACTGTGTAGGTAACTCAAAGAGGAATATCCTGTACCAAAGTCATCCATGTTCAACTTTATTTTTCGCTGCTTTAGTTGTTCAAGAATTTTTTCAATTGCATTAGTATTTTCCATAATTACACTTTCTGTAATTTCTAATTCTAAGTATGCAGGATTTATTTTATATTCATAAATTATTCGGTCAATTTGCTCTACCAAATTAGGCTGTAAAAATAACCGTGCGCTCAAATTGACACTCATAGTTAGAGGTTCTGGTGTTACTGGATAACGTTGCCAGATGCTCAGTTGACGACAAGCTGACTGTAATACCCAAGAATTGATCGGATTAATTAAACCTGTTTCTTCTGCCACAGGAATAAATTCTATGGGAGAAACCAAACCGCGAATCGGATGTTGCCAACGTACCAAGGCTTCAAATCCAGAAATTCTGCCTGTAGCTAGAGAAACAATTGGCTGATAGTAAACGAGGAATTCTTGTCTTTCAACAGCCCTTCGCAGATCGTTTTCTAACTCTAAAAGCTGAATAGCTTCCTGATGCATCGCTGGATTGAAAACGTGATATTTGGCTCTTCCTTGAGCCTTGGCCCGATACATTGCCGTATCCGCGTCCCGCAGCAAATACTCTGGGAGATCGTAATCTTTATTACCCCAACTAATCCCAATACTGACATTCATAAATACTTCATATCTGGACAGCTTAAAAGCGAGTGATAGCTGTTGCAGAATCTGTTCGGCAACTTGAATTGCCATATTGATATCTGTGATATTTTCTAGGAGAATTCCAAATTCGTCACCGCCCAATCGTGCTAGAGTATGAATAGGTATGAGACATGCTTGCAGACGGTCAGCGATCGCGATCAGCAATTCATCTCCCACCAGATGTCCAAGGGAATCATTGATCACTTTGAAGCGATCGCAGTCCAAAAAAAGGAGTGCAAACTGATAACTAGATTCTTCCTTGGCCCGATTTAGAGCATTTTCTAATCGCCTAATAAACAAAATTCGGTTTGGTAATCCAGTCAGGGAATCATGCAGGGCTATATCTAGTAGTTGACTTTGCAATTTATGGCGGGAATTGATTTCTTCTTGGAGTTTTTGGAGAGTGTTTTCTAGCTCCCCAGTCCGTTGTTTTACCCGATCTTCTAGTTCGACATTTAGCTTCAATATTTCTAATTGCGCCGACCTCAAGGCCAGGTGATTTTGTACGCGCACTAAAACTTCTTGGAACTCAAAAGGTTTGGTGATGTAGTCTACACCACCGACCCGAAAGGCTTTAACTTTGTCAAAAACATCATCTAAAGCGCTAATAAAAATCACCGGAATATCGGCTGTTAGTTTCCAAGCTTTTAAGGTCTGACAAACTTCATAGCCATCTACTTCTGGCATCATAATATCGAGTAGAATCAAATCCGGTAATACTGTTTGAGTTGCTGTCAGTGCCATTTGCCAGTTCAATGCTTTACGAACGTTATACCCTTCCCTTGTCAATATGGACGATAAAACCCGGAGGTTATCCGCCATATCGTCAATGATCAAAATATCTTTTTTATTAGGGTCTAAATGCTCGTAATTCATTCTACGTTTCTTTTAGTCAATTCCATAATTTTTTCAAACTGGTAGTTATTCGCTAAATCCCTGATAACTTTGAAAACTTGACTATTATCTGATGGAATTTGCTTGATTAACTCTAAAATCAGTTCATCGCTACAGCTAGCTGCGGCATAGTAAATCTGTTGGAGCCACTCAGGTGACATTTCTGATAAACGGCTCAGGAGTTCGGCAGCACTGATAAATATCTGTGTAGGTTTGTTTTCTACTTGGTTGGTATACTTTACACCCAGATGTTGGCTCAGTTTTTCTAATAATACTTCTTGGATGAATGGCTTGCGAATAAAATCATCGCAGCCAATGGACAAAATTTTCTGGCGTTCTTCTTCAAAGGCGCTAGCAGTTAGGGCAATAATGATCGTGTTTGTATTAGAGCAACTCTGCTCTGCCCCAGAGAAGTCATCAGGGGGAGCCAGGGCTGTTGGCGATCGCTTTGCGGCCCCATTGCCATCATTTTCCATGACACCGGTTGCTTCTGCGGTGAGAGACGCTGCACCTAGCTGGCTTTTGAATAGGGGTACAACTTTTAGAACTTCGTACTCGTCGGAATCGGGGAACCCGGACGCAAGGTACTGGCTGGCCGACGACAGCAGATGTTCCGCTGGCAACCTCCGCAACGCATTGGCTGCCCCATACCCTTTTTGTTTAGCTTTAATTATTCTTGTCGCTTCGTAACCGTCCATAACTGGCATTCGCATATCCATAAAAATCAAGTGTGGTTGCCAAGATTCCCAATTAGCAACTGCTTCACTACCATCTGTAGCTTCCATGACTTCAAAGCCAACAGATGTAAGAATTTTAACTAGCAATAACCGACTTTCTTTGGAGTCGTCTACTACTAAGATCCGGTATGCTTTCTCCGTAGGTGCTAAAGCTAGAATTTGGGATTTAATTTGGTTTGTCGGGATTTCTCTGGGGCAAGTTAGAGCAATCTGAATATCAAAGGCAAATCTACTACCGACACCCGGTATACTATTGACAGTAATATCTCCTCCCATCAATTGCACGTATTTCCGGCTAATCGCCAAACCCAGTCCCGTCCCTTGTTGGGATTTTCTGCCGATTTCGGTTTGCTCAAAAGCTTCAAACAACAAGTCTATTTCTTGTGGGGCAATACCGCAGCCAGTGTCTTGCACCTCGAAGAAGAGATGAGGGGGATTTTGCTCCCTCATCTCCCCCTGCTCCCCAGTTTCCCAGCCCCCAGTTTCCAGTCTCACCCGTAGTGTCACCCTCCCAGTATTAGTAAATTTAATCGCATTTCCCAAGAGGTTGAGCAAGACTTGACACAGTTTATTTTCGTCCGTTTCTATGTACTTAGGAATGTTTTGTGCATATTCAAACACTAGTTCTAAATTTTTAGATGCAGCACTTGCGTGTTGCATCTCTTCTAACTTCTTCAATACATGAATTAAGTCAAAGCTGCTCTTATTTAATGTGATTCTGCCAGCTTCGATTTTAGACATTTCTAGAATGTCGTTAATTAAGTTGAGTAGATGTTCGCCAGCACGATTAATAATTGCCAAGTTTTCTTGATGTTCGCCAGATAGCGAATAATCTTGGCTCATGACTTGGCTAAAACCGAGAATGGCATTGAGTGGGGTACGTAGTTCATGGCTCATGTTAGCAAGGAATTCGCTTTTGGCGAGGTTGGCGGCTGCGCTTCGTGCCGCTTCCCGAATGGCTGCTTGTTGTTCTTGGGCGGCAATTTTTTGCGATTGAATCAGTTCTTGTTGGGTGGTTTGCAGTTGTTCGATAGCTTGTTGGAACTCTTCAGTCCGTTTTTTTACTTGAGCCTCTAAGGTGCGATTATATTCTGCTAATAAGTTTTCTGCTTGTTTGCGTTGGGTAATATCAAAAAATGTAGCGATCGCAAAAGCAAGATTTCCTGATTCATCATAAATTGGCTTTCCCAAAACTTCAATGGGAGTAATCTTGTCAAAATGGCGAATTTCCATATCATCAATCCTGGTACTTTCCCCAAGCAATGCTCTCAAAATCGGCAGGCGATCGCTGGGGTAAAGTTGATCAGTCCCACCAAGGTAAGCTTGATATACCTCTGATAATTGTTCGGCGCTAACTTTTGCCATCGCTCCTTGACCAAGAATTTGCTGCCCAATATTATTTGTATAATAAGGGTCACCTTCAGCATCTATGATAAATACACCTATGGGCATGGCTTCTAAAAATTGAGTTAGCCGACTCTGACTGTGAGATAGTGCCTGATTTAAGACTTGCATCTGAGCATTCTTTGCTGACAAAGTATTGAACGATACTTTGAGTTGCTTTGCCATAGTTTCAAATGACTTGGCTAGTTCCCCCAATTCATCAAAACGCTGAATTTCTGGTATTTGCTCCCATTCACCTTTAGCAATTTTCTTCGCTGATGTGTTTAATTGTAAAATCGGTTTTATTACCCAGCGACTAGTCAAAATCCCAATCCTGGTAGCGACTAAAAAAGCAACTATGCACAGCAAAATAGTGATGCGGGTGTTAGCGTTAATTTGCTCCATAAATTCGCCTTCGGGAATCACCGCCACAATTAGCCAATCTAAACCCAGTTCATCCTTCCAGTTTTTTACCTGCACAAAATAACGCATTTCATCGGCGGTAAAACTTAGCTGTTGTTTCTCTCCAACAAACTTAAGACTGCCAAAGCGTTTGATCAAAGACTGTGTTGTGAGTCTAATTAAATAATTTTGACTATCTAATGCTGATAGACGTTTTCCCTTACCATTAATGATGGTATATGGTGGTTCGCTAGTAGAAGAAGCCACGATTAACCCAGAACGCTCTAAAATAAAAGTTTTCCCTGAATCATTAATCTTTAAATTGGCTAAAAATTTGCCGATTTGTGATAATAGTAAATCAACACTAATCACCCCAACAAATTTGCGATTTTTATCATAAACAGGATAGCTGGAAGATATGGATATAATTTCTGGTTTATCTTCCCATTGATAAATTTGACTCCAAACTCGTTTGCCTAACTTGACTGGATCTGCATACCAAGCTTCTAGGCGAGGATCGTAATTTTTAATTTGCTGAGGCTGGCGGCGATTTCCTTTCAAGTCTGTAGGGTAAACATAAAGTTTGCCGATGCCATGCTTTTCGCTAACTTCATTAATTAAGAGCTTGCCATTATCTAGACGTTCAACACCGATAAATTCACCTTTAGGATTGGCAAAGCTGTTGTAGCCAACATTGAAAACCTGCATTTGTTTCCAAAAGTAATTGCCGGTGGTTTTAAAATCCGAAAGGTTCAGCAAACCTAGCTCAATCGCATCTAAATTGATTTGATTAATTTGCTTCGGAGTTGTTAAATAGCTATCAAGATGCTGTTCAATGCGATCGCAGATTTCATTTTCTAATTGATTAGCAAGTTCCGTTACCGCTTTTTGGCCGTTTTGATACGAAAGATAGCCCACAAGTCCCACCGCCCCACAAATTTGCAATATAAAAGGCACAATCAGAACATACCTCAGGGGCATATTGGCATAAACTCTGCCAACTAAGCGATTAATAGATTTGATGGGCTGAAGTTTGGATAACATTGTTGTTTAATTCTTCCCCAGCATATATTAGGGATATTTTTGCCATATCAGCTACACTTAATATCAGGATAATCACGGCGTTTTATGCATTTACTATGACATATATTTACAATATTTGGTATAAAAAAATACAAAAAAATTTATTTCTGATTGGCTAAATTCCTCCAACGGCTAATTTTCAGACTTTGCAATGCCGATAGCGAGTCTTGCCTACGGCACGATCTTGCATTCGATCGTCATAGCCCGCACTTCGGCAAGCTCAGTGACCATCGTAGACATCGCACCTGATTTACTCAGTTTCAACAGATTTTCTCGGATGAATTGAATTGAAATTTAACCGATAAGCTACAGTATGCCATTCTAAAATTCAGGTCGTCATTAGCACCCAATCCTAAATTTAATTTTTAATTGCCGATGTCTTGATTTTCCAGTCTCAAAACCTTTGGACTTGTACAAAACTAAGTACAACTATTTTCAAAATTTCATACAAATACAGAGTAAAAATAAAAAAGTCTAAAAAAATTTACTTAATATTTTTTATTTTAAACAAATGTTAATTTTATTGTGGAAATATGTCAACCTTATCGCCGATTTGTAAAATTTTTCCGGCTGACGATGGGAGTAATTGGGTATTGACACTCAATCTGTAAAAGTGATTAAAAGGCGATGAAGCAACCCAATTTGGCAGAGTTGCTTGTCGCTGTTTTGCAAAGATTTTTTGAAAGTTTGGGTAAGCTTTTCCTAAGTAAGAATCGCGTGTTGGGACTATACAACGCTGACATGGATTAACTCCAAGAAAATCCACATCTCCCACTCGAAAAGAGACTAAATCACCTTGTTCACTAAATAGCCGGTCTTCCCAAAATGCTGGTACACCATCAATCTCGATATTTGCACGCATCCGACGGCGCATTTCATCTACAGTTAAACCGGGAAACCAAGAAGCTACTTCTGCCAATGTTGCTGTACTAATTACCGTTGGGCCAGGTGAGTGTGTATCGTCAGGAAAACCCATCAGAGAGTTTTGCCTTAATCTGACACCAAACTCAAAAAAATCACTCAAAGTTGCTTCTAATGCTTGCCGTTCCTCATCCAGATGAAAAATTTGTTGTGAGTCACCGCCTGGGATGTGCAACGAAATAGTTCTATTTAAGAGTGCAAATTGTGCCCTTAGTAAATTGATTTTAGCATGACGCTTGCCATTGACAAATCTATCCTTTTCGTCAAAAATTGCAAATTCGCGGTCATGCTGTAGTGCGCCACTGGCAAGAACTCTAGCGTTCTCAACTTCAACACCATCTAGTGACTTAACTGGATACAGTAAAATCTTGGCTAGGTAAGGCATCATAGCAATTTTAGATTTTAGATTTTGGGAAAAATGGGCAAGGCGCAATGCCCATTGGTATCAACTTAACGTTAAAGCCATTCTAAAAGCAGCTTTTAAAGATTGTCTCGTTTATCTCGTTCCCCTGCTCTGACTGGGAATGCCTAATGGGGGAGCATCCCAAATGTGTAAGTTATATCAAACCCACATTATGAATTGTCATTGCGAGCGCAACGTAGTGGAGTGAAGCAATCCCATATCTTGCGATTGCTTCATTACGCTATCGCTTCATTCGCTTTTGACTTACACCTTTGTGCAAAATTGGGATGCTCCCCCTAATGGAGGCTCCGCCTCCCTGACTCGCAGCAGCAGCCCAATGAATAGCATTTCTAGATAAGTGGTCTGTCCCATTAATTTTGCGGGGCTGCTAGATCCCCGACAACTTCCGCGAAGTCGGGGATCTGAACACCACTAACCTCTCAAAAGTTTTGAGAGGTTAGTGGTGAGCGATTTATCGCTCAAATGAAGGACTAAAGTCCTTACTACGAACTTTTATAACCCTTCAGAATTAATGAGACAGATCAGTAATTTACTTATGGATATATTGGCGATTTATCTATTCCTCCAACATGATTTAGAGGCCAGAAGCGAACTACAGCCCGTCCAATAATATTCTCGCGGGGGACAACACCCCAGCAACGACCATCGTAACTATTATTACGATTATCACCTAGTACTAAATATGAACCGGTTGGTATAGTCTGGGGTTTCGCCAAAAAAGGTGGCTGTGGCCCTGATTGGCAAACATCAATAACTGTACTCTGACCAGAACCGAGGTAATTGGCTTCTGGGAGGGGTTTGTTATTGATATAGACTTTGCCATCCTTAAGTTGTACTTTTTCTCCAGGTAAGCCAATTACACGTTTAATAAAAGCATCTTGATATTGTTCTTTTTGTAGCTCTTTTGTCGGTGAAAATACGACAATATCTCCCCGTTGCGGGTCAGCAAATTTATACTTCAACTTATCGACAATGATTTTATCTGCCTCCCACTGGTTTGGCGTACCATGCAGAGTCGGTTCCATCGATCCAGAAGGAATCCAGCGTGCTTCAGCAACAAAGGTACGAATTCCCAGAGCTAGAACAATGCTCAATACAATTGTTCTACCTAGCTCTGCGATCCAAGAATTATCGGGTTGTTGACTAGAGTTGTTATCAGACACTTTATTTTGCATGAAATTACTTAAAAAAAGGAAAGATGCAGGTAATTAACTTGACTAGTAAGACTTGATCTGTTAATCTTAACGGGAAAATTTTAATTTCCTAAAATCCAAAGTTGATTGACGGGTTCTTCATAAATTAAAAATAAACTTTTTTTTAACGCGGGGCAAAAATTGGTTACTCCGATCGCGAATAAGTTTAACCTAAAAGCATAGTTGTCTGTAATACATAGCTCCCTATCTCAACAAAGTTAACCCTATGTCATCTCCACAAATTTTACTGATTCGTCGCGCTCGCATAATTCTACCCAATGGCGAACTGATGATTGGGGATGTATTGACCCGCGATCGCCAAATAGTCGAAGTTGCCCCAGAAATCTCCCAAACGGCACTAGCCACTGAAATTGACGCAGAGGGCTTAACTTTGTTGCCAGGAGTCATTGATCCGCAGGTGCATTTCCGAGAACCTGGACTAGAACACAAAGAAGATTTATTCACCGCCAGTTGTGCCTGTGCTAAAGGGGGAGTCACTTCTTTTTTAGAAATGCCCAATACGCGCCCCCTGACAACGACACAGCAAGCTTTAGACGACAAGCTAAAACGTGCCTCACAAAAGTCCTTGGTTAATTATGGCTTTTTTATTGGGGCAACAGCAGAGAATCTACCAGATTTGGTTTTAGCAAAGCCAACACCGGGAATTAAGATTTTCATGGGGTCGATGCATGGACAGTTGCTGGTTGATGGTGAAACAGCATTGGAGGCGATATTTGCCAAAGGCGATCGCTTGATTGCCGTTCATGCCGAAGACCAAGCTAGAATTAATCAACGCCGCCAAGAATTTGCCAACATCCACGATCCAGCCATTCACTCGCAAATTCAAGATAATCAAGCGGCAATGCTGGCAACCCAACTGGCATTAAAACTTTCTCAAAAATATCAACGTCGTCTGCATATTCTGCACATGTCAACTGCCGAAGAAGCAGATTTGCTGCGTCAGGAGAAACCTAGTTGGGTAACAGCAGAAGTAACACCACAGCATTTGTTGTTGAACACCAGTGCTTACGAGAAGATTGGCACTTTAGCACAGATGAATCCCCCTTTGCGATCGCCCCACGATAACGAAGTTCTCTGGCAAGCTTTGCGCGATGGCGTGATTGATTTCATCGCTACAGATCATGCGCCGCACACCTTAGAAGAAAAAGCTCAAGAATACCCCAATAGTCCTTCGGGAATGCCTGGGGTGGAAACTTCCCTAGCTTTGATGTTAACTGCGGCAATGGAAGGAAAGTGTACTATTGCCCAAGTTGTGAACTGGATGTCAAAAAATGTCGCTGTGGCTTATGGTATTCCGAATAAAGGAGCGATCGCGCCTGGTTATGATGCCGATTTAGTGCTTGTAGATTTAAACACATACCGTCCAGTCCGGCGCGAAGAACTGTTAACCAAATGCCGTTGGAGTCCCTTTGAAGGTTGGAACCTCACCGGCTGGGCTAAAACTACCATTGTCGGCGGTGAGATAGTTTTTGACAAAGGCCAGGTAAATACGCAAGTACGGGGTCAAGCTTTAACTTTCTTATAGCAAATATTTATTTAAGCTTACGTAGTAGACAAATAACTATACATCAAAGCCATACTTGAACTGGCAAGATTTTCATCTATCTAGAGTTAAGACTAGACCAATGCGGTTTGGTTAAAGCTAAAAGGCGAAAATCCTTGTTTTTTTCCTTTACCCTTTTAACCAAAGGGTATTGACTTATCGCTGTCTCAAAAATAGCAACTTGAAACCCGGAATTTATTTCTAAGTGTTTCAAGTCAAATCTTCAATAACTACTCCCTTCCCGCTATCAGATTACTTATTTATTCTTCTTTTCCCTGCTTGGCGTCCTTCTCTAACGAGACGCTACGCGATGGCGTCCTTGGCGGTTCGTAAAAAAACTTAGGTATCTTCCTAGCCGGATAAGAGTAAACAAGCTAATGAAAGCATATTGCGATTCATTTCATGATGCTTGTCCCCAGAAACTATGCCCAGAAACATAACCTAGAAATCAAAGATAATTACTATGTCCTTCAAAATTTTAGCTTTAGACGGTGGCGGTATTCGTGGAGTCGTTGCAGCACGAATACTTCAACAAGTAGAACAAGAAATTAGAAATCAGGGGAAAGGAAACTTTTTACACGAATACTTTGATCTGATTTCTGGCACATCTACCGGTTCAATATTAGTAGGAGGGATTGCTGTAGGAAAGGATAGTGATGAACTCATTAAACTATATAAGGATAGAGGTAAAAATATATTCCCATTGGAGAGAAAAGAGCGCTATAAAAACTTGCCCTCCTTCATTCAATCAATTCTTGATGTATTTTCACCACCTAAATATTCTCATGATGGAATTATTAGCGTCCTCAAAGATGTATATAAATCCAAAAAAATAAAGGATATTGAAAAACCCATTCTCTTGATTCTTGCTTACGATACGCTCTATCGTAATACAACCTTTTTTACAAATTGTCATCCCGATTTAGGAGACAGATGGTACGACGATTGTTATTTATGGGAAATATGTACCGCTTCGGCCTCAGCACCTACTTTTTTTCCACCATATAAATTAGAACCTGTAGATAAAGAAAAATTTGGTGATTGGGAATTCCCACACATTGATGGAGGAGTTTCTGCTAACAACCCCTCTCTTGCAGCTTTGAGTCTAATTATGAGGATCAGTCAGTCTTCTGAGTCTTCAGTCTCTTCAACAATCAAGCAAAAATATAAACTTGATAATCTGCGAATGGAAGATATTTCTATCCTTTCTATTGGCACAGGTCAAACTGGCGAACCATATCAATATAACCAAATAAGTAAATGGAGAGGCTTAGACTGGGTACAAAATATTACTAATATCTTTATGGAGCCTACATCTGAGATTGATAGTACTATTTGCCGACAAATTATGGGTGGATATGATTCTAAACGTTACTTACGGCTTCAGTTTGACTTAAATGAGAAATTTAAACCCAAGCCAAAAGAGACTTATAAAGATCCTCGCATTCTATTAGCTCCAGAAGATCGAACAAACCGATTTACACAGCAAAAAGTTAGTGAAGAAATAGATAACGCTAATTCGGAGATTATTCAGCAGTTAATAGATACTACTTCTGCATTCATTGATAAAGGTCTTACATTCTATACCAGAGACGACTCTGGTTCTCCGATAAAAGAGGCGATCGCCTCTTTCATTAAAAATAACTAGTGCATCCACGTAGGCACATTAATGTCAGCTAACAGAGGATAAAACATCTCGTATTTCTACATAATTTTCGTAGAAATACGAGATGTTTTATTTAATTTTATTAATATCAGTATTAATGACAGATGTGAATAGAAAAATTTATTGCTATTTGAAAGTTATTTAAATTAATTTAAAAAGATTCGATAATTCAGTATTTTTGTGTATAGATTATGACTTTAGTTTGGGTATATTGAGAATAAGGAAAAGTTAGACAACTTCTACAGAACTTGCTTGATGTTGTTTAACTTTTCTCTACTAGCTTTGGCTGCTAAATAATCCAGATTTGTTCTCTTAATGATAGTAGAGAACCAATCGGGTAAAACCAAGCTGACTAAGTTCTGTGAAAACTCTTATTTAACCCAACAACAGTTTACATTTTCTTCACTCATACTCCATCTAAATCAGTTTTTTAACTGATTATTGCAGCAATAAAGCTGCTGTTACAAAATTTTTTCATTTATTTTGGATTGAGATAACAATGTTAGTGATTGACAGTGGTGAGCGTGGTAGTGGCAGATAGAACGAGTGTGAAGTTCTCCCTCGACTGTTTGCAAAAATTTTCTCGTGTTGTATGTGCTTAAAAAGTCAGACTTCTCGTACTTACAGCAGAATTCAGAATTCAGGAGTCAGAAGGAAAACAGGCTTTCTACCTAACTTTTAGACCTATAGGATTACTATTTGATTTTTGAACAACACGTAGGGTGTGTTATAGCGAAGCGTAACGCACCAAACCCTTGAAAATGGTGCGTTAGACTAAAGTCATAACGCACCCTACAAATACTTAATTTTTTTCAGAAATCAAACCGGATTCCTATATATTGTGTACAACACCCAACTTGAAATCTGCTGTAAGTCGGGAAATAAGCTTAAAATGCGGCAATGGCTTCGCTAATGTCACAATTAAATGGGATGAGTTCGACTTGACGAGTGCCCTCATTTCCATAAGTCAAGGTCACACTGAGATAGCTATTTGGCTTGTAGGGCAATCTTTCCGCCCATTCAATTGCCACAATTCCTGGTATGACTTCAACGCCTTCCCAGTAACTTTCTAAATTCAGGGCTGCAACTTCTTGTGGTTCTAAGCGATATAAATCTAGGTGGTAAAGGGGGACGCGTCCTTCCGTATACTCATTAATCAGGGTGAAAGTGGGACTGACAATAGCTTCAGCGATTCCCAAACCCTTGCCAATACCTTGAACTAGGGTAGTTTTACCAGCACCTAAATCACCTTCTAGTAAAATTACACTGCCAGGAGTTAGGGATTCACCGAGAGTAATACCTAAGCGTAGCGTCGCCTCTGTATCTGCAAGAAAAATTTTCATAATTAGTCATTAGTCATTAGTCCTTTGTTTAGACTAATGACTAATTTTGATTTTCCTTAATTTTGAATTTGGAATTTTGAATACCCCGAAGAGACTGACCTCTACCGTACCACCGCAACAACACTTGTGCTAGTTTCTGCGGATTGTGACGGACAAAACCGGTTTCATCTTCATACAAAACATTAGCTGAAACAATCCTTCGCCCTAGCTGAGTTACGGCTTCTCTGTCTAAGAAAACCGGATGGGAGTTTTGTTCGGCGTAGCGCATGAGTGATTGCTGTGAGGGGGATTTTTTGTGGATTAGTACAGCATCGAATAGCCGTCTTTCCCCACAAGCAGCATCAATTGCTCTGATATGATCTGCAACAGTGTAGCCTTCAGTTTCTCCTGGTTGAGTCATTATATTGCAGATATAAATACGGGGGGCATCTGTTTGAGCGATCGCATCGGCAATTTCTGGTACTAATAAATTAGGAATCAGGCTTGTATAAAGGCTACCTGGGCCAATAATAATGTAATCAGCTTCTTTAATTGCCTTAATAGCTGCGGGTACTGCCGGAGGATTAGCTGGAATACAGCCAATTTTGACAATTTTCCCGCCAGCTTTGGGAATGCTAGACTCCCCATCAATGCGGCGGCCATCGGCTAATTCTGCCCAGAGGCGAACATCACTGAGAGTTGCTGGTAGTACTTGTCCCCGCACCGCTAGCACTTTAGAACTGGCTGCAACTGCTTGTTCTAAATCTCCAGTAATATCACTCATTGCCGTTAAAAACAAATTACCAAAACTGTGACCCGTTAACCCATCTCCAGCCCGAAAACGGTATTGAAACAATTCTGTTAATAACTTTTCTTCATCTGCTAAAGCAGCCAAACAATTACGAATATCCCCTGGTGGTAACACTCCAAATTCTTGGCGCAACCGCCCAGAAGATCCACCATCATCGGCGACAGTGACAATGGCAGTAATATTAGCGCTGTAGGTTTTCAGTCCCCTCAACAACGTAGAAAGTCCCGTACCACCACCAATTACCACTATTTTCGGGCCTCGGTACAATCGATGATGTGCGAGCAAGACATCGATGAGTTCTTCTCCGCCTTCTGCTCTCAGTACCTTAGTAATTGAGCCGACAGTGCGAGTTTGCCCCCAAAGCACTAACAGTAAGCCGCCAAGCAGCACTAAAGGCCCACTGATATAGTTGGGTAAGAGGTTGGCAATGACTCCCAGGAAACCTCTAACTAACTCAATCATCCAAAAAATTGGGGTCAGCTTAATCCAAATAGCTAACCCCAAACTCGCCAGCAGTACACCCCCAATACTGATCAACAACCAACGTTTTACCGATAGTCCAGGGGATAACCATTTGAACCACTGGTTAACCCGATAGGAAGTACGAGAACGCGACTGCTTTTGCAGGGCGTTGAGGGCTTGTCTGAGAAAACCAATTGACATACCTGATTTGGAGCAGTGCTACAAACAATAATTAACAGAAAATGTACACCAGTTGGTTTAAAACACTAGGCGTGAAACTATTATATTTGTCAATCCCATTAGACTAAGAGCAAGTGGTCAAAATTGCCAGTATTCCTAGTTAAACAATACCCTGGCTTGGTAAAAGTGAATTTAATGGAAAAACGAATTTTAGGATTAGATCCAGGACTGGCAATTTTAGGTTTTGGAGTAATTACCTGCACACCAACTCCTAATAAGGTACAAGATACTACAGTAAATATGCTGGATTTTGGGGTAATAAAAACGTCAGCAGATGTAGAAATGGGACAGCGCTTATGTACCTTGTTTGATGATTTACACACCGTGATGGAGGAATTTCAACCGGATTTGGTTGCGATCGAGAAACTATTCTTCTATCGAATGTCAAGTACAATTTTGGTTGCACAGGCGCGGGGTGTACTCATTTTAGTGTTGGGCCAGCGTCGTCTTCCCTACGTAGAGTTTACTCCTGCTCAAATTAAACAAGCTTTAACGGGGTATGGCAATGCTGATAAGTTAGATGTGCAAGAGGCGGTAGCGCGGGAGTTGGATTTAGATGAAATTCCCAAGCCTGATGATGCTGCGGATGCTTTGGCGGTAGCTTTGACGGCTTCTTATCAACTGTAGGATACACAGACAATAATGCATCTTTGAGCTAATTATGTTTAAAAAGGTAGTTACCAACACGGGAAAAGGACTAGATTCTTAACAAGTCCTTTGTCGCTAGGTAAACTCTCTCAATCATCAGATTAAGCTAAGTTATTTAAACACTAATTGTAACAAGCTAACTTCATGCACAAGCTTACAGAAGTGGTACAATAATTGTAAGCGTTCAGGGGGGTAGGAGAGCGATCGCTAAAAATTCCCCCCAAAATCTGATAAATTAAGTGACATGGAACACAAGCGCGTCAGTCATTTAGAACAGATACCCCCAGAAGATTGGGGAAAGACTCCAACCAGCGTCAAAAAACTGGTGGAGGAGATGGCGCAGCAAATAGAACAACAGGAAAAGAAACTAACAGAAGTCCTGACAGTTCAAGAACAGCTATTAGAAAAAATAAATCAGACATCAAAGAACTCATCATCACCCCCCTCAAGCGACCCACCAGGATTCTCCAAAAAGCCACCCAAACAGAAAAGCAGCAAAAAACGAGGGGGTCAGCCAGGTCATAAAGGAAATAGCCGGGACTTATACCCCATAGAAGAATGTAGCTCAGTAATAGAACATCATCCGCAATTATGTACGAATTGTGGAGCAACCCTCAGTGGAGTTGATACAAACCCCTATCGTCACCAGATAGTAGAAATTCCACCCATCAGTCCCATAGTCATCGAGCATCGTTTACATCAATTGACCTGTACTGGATGTGGCAGTAGTACTCGTGCAAAATTGCCAGAAGACGTGAACCAAAGTGGTTACGGAGTCAGAGTAGTAGCTCTAGTGGCACTGCTGAGTGGAGTGTACCGTAACAGTCAAAGGATGGTACAAAGTGCAATGCAAGAGGTGTTTGGAATCTCAATATCATTGGGAACAGTCAACAGACTGCGACTGGAAGCGAGTAACGCAGTGGCGACCTGTGTAGATGAAGCCAAACTTTATATTCAAAAAGCAAACATCGTTGGAGCCGATGAAACCAGCTTTAACCAAGGAAATATTGACGGTTTTAATCCTCAACAAAGAAAGGCTTGGTTATGGGTTGCTGTCACCCCCCTAGTCACATTTTTTGAAATTGCCCTAACTCGTTGTACCCAAGCAGCTCAGAACTTATTGGGTGATAACTTTGGAGGAATTTTAAACTCTGACCGTCATGGTGCTTACAATTGGGTAGAACTAGAACGTCGGCAATTGTGTTGGGCGCATCTGCGACGTGAATTTATCAAAATTTCCGAGCGTCCTGGAGTTTCGGCACAATTAGGAACTGCACTGGTTAAACAGCAAGAAAAATTGTTTGAACTATGGCATCGAGTTAGAGATGGCACATTATCTCATTGTGATTTTGGTGAGTTGGTTCTAGAGATTCGCTCATCAATCAAAGCAACTTTACTTGAAGCTGATAACTATTCTATTGGTACACGGGAAAAAACACCCCTAGCAAAAACTGTTCGCACCTGTCGTCAACTACTGAAAGTTGAGCCGGCGATGTGGTTGTTTGTGACCACCCAAGGTGTTGAACCCACTAATAATGCTGCTGAACGAGCTATCCGTCCTGCTGTAATCTGGCGACGGACTAGTTTTGGCTCTCAAACCCAGACTGGTAGTAATTTTGTGGCTCGGATGCTGACTGTGGTAACAACCCTGAAGTCTCAAAAACGTAATGTTTTGGAGTTTATGACCCAGGCTGTTGTTGCTACTCGTGGTGGTACAGCCACTCCTTCTCTGCTTCCTGAAGCCACTACTTGTTCTGATGATTCTGACTTGTTGACTGCTGCATAATTTTATTCCTTGATTTTGGGGGTGGTTTTTCGTCTTCTTTATACCCCCTGAACGCTTACCAATAATTAAAAATACTCAATTATACTTAAACTTTAGACTTGCCCCAGCACTAGAGTTACTAGATATACAAAAACTGTCCATAACACCAAATAAAAAGTTAGAGAATATACTTTAATCAATCAAATGATACTGATGATAATGCAATGATAGGATATTGCCTGAAGATGCTTTAAATCAATCATTAGGATTTAAAAATAACTAACTAAGTTTCTAAGTATTTCCGAAACTGGATGTTGCAATAATGTCAACTTGAATAATTATTATTTGATATGTGTAAGCTTCTATGGTAAAGCGATCGCTTCAGGGATCAGTCACCGGGATTGAACAAGCCAAAAAAGCGTTCGCTCATAAGGGGTGGACACAAGAAAATTTGGCTTTTGAAGTTAACTTAAAGACTCGCCAACCAATTTGGCGGTTTTTTAGTGGGCGTCCTGTAGAGCGCCATATCTTTATAGAAATTTGTTCTGTGTTGTCGTTGAATTGGCGCGAGATTGCGGCTAATCCTCCAGAAGAATTTTCTGAATCAAAAGAACTTAGTGCTGCTGAATTTTTAGATATTGATGCTCTAGTACAATTTGTGCGATCGCAACGCTTTGACAAAATTCAAGATCAGTGCGGCACTTTGCAGTTATTAGATGTTAGTCGCCCCGTTAGAATCGATGACATTTACATAGATGTCAACATTATGGAGGAGATTGCCAGCCTTCAGTGGTTAGAGTTTGCTGACTTACAAAAGTTTACATCAAAAGAATTCGATCGCTTTGGTTTAGGTGAAGTATCTCAAATAGAAATGGCGGGGATCACGGCAGTTGAAACTTACTCAAAGCTGCGGGTGTTGGGTAAACCGGGAGCAGGTAAAACCACTTTTTTACAACATCTGGCGATTCAATGCAACCGAGGGAGATTTGCTGCAAATCGAGTTGCCATTTTTGTCACCTTAAGAGATTTTGCCGATGAATCGAGAGTTGCAGGAGAGTTCAATTTACTCAACTATATTTGCAAAGAATTCCTTACTTGTGGAATTTCAGATCCATCTGTGCTTGAAACTTTGTTGTTAGAGGGCAGAGTGTTGCTGTTACTGGATGGATTAGATGAAGTGCTTCATCAACAGAGCATTGGTGTCGTCAATGAGATTCGCAGACTATCTGAAAAGTATCAAAAGAATATGTTTGTCGTCACCTGCCGCACGGCGGCTAAAGCTTTCAACCTTAGACGCTTTACAGATGTTGAAATTGCCCCATTTAGTCAAGACCAAATTGCTGCTTTTGCTCAGAAGTGGTTTACAGCACTTACAAAAACGAACATCCAGAATAAACAAGAACAGGCAATTGAATTTATCAAGAAACTAGATTTACCCGAAAACTTACAATTCCGTAGACTTGCCGCCTCTCCCTTGTTTTTACATCTCGTCTGCTGGGTTTTTCATCACCAGAACAAATTCCCAAACCAAAAAATTGCGTTTTATAAGCAATGTTTAGACCTTCTCTTGGGGAAATGGGATGAAACTAAAGCAATTGAACGGGATGAAGTGTATGAAGGTTTTTTATTACCACAAAAGCTGAAGTTGCTGAGTCAGGTTGCTAGCGCGACATTTGACCAGGGTAATTACTTTTTTGAACAACACATTGTTGAGCAATACATTAGCGATTATATCTGTGATTTACCGAATGCTTCGACGGAACCAGAGGAATTGCAATTAGATAGTGAAGGGGTACTTCAGGCGATAGAGTTACAACATGGATTACTAGCAGAACGAGTGCGGGGAATTTTCTCCTTCTCTTATTTGACCTTTCAAGAATATCTGACTGCTCAAAAAATCGTTGCTAGTTATAATTTACAAGCATTAGAACAACCGTTAGAACGTCTGGTGAGTCATATTACTGAACCCAGGTGGCGCGAAATCTTTTTGTTAACGGTTGCTATGCTGCGGAGTGCAGATTTCTTAGTACTGTTGATGAAGCAAGAAGTTGATGCACTAGTGGCTCAAGATCCATATTTGCAAAAATTTTTAACTTGGACAAGTCAAAAGTCTCTTGCTACTCCTGAGTCTGTTGCAATTCGGGCGTTTTATTTTGCCTTGGCTAGAACTCCTCACCTTACCTGGTACTTTGCCCTTGTCTGCATCTTCGATCAAGATATTTTTTTGGATGCGGCATTAGATAATCTAGTAATGGAATGCAAATCTAATTTTGCTGATGTCTATGAGTGCAATGAGGCTCTGAGTAGCGCTTTAACAATTGCTCAAGATGCTGGTTTACATCAAGCTTTACAACAACTTAAAGACCTACTGCCCGATCCAGAACAAAGTAGAGAAAGGATTCAGACATGGTGGCAAACAAGTTATCCTGCTTGGATAGAAGAGTTAAAAAGTGCGATCGCCAAGCATCGAAACATTGAGCATGACTGGCACTTCAGCCCACAGCAACAGGAAGTATTACAACAATATTACGATGCCAATCAGTTGCTTCTCGATTGCCTCAATAGCAACGGTGAGATTACAGACGTTGTGCGCCAGGAGATTGAAGCCAGTTTATTGTTGCCGAGAAAAGAACTCTTCGAGCAGGAATGGCAGGGGGGTAAACAAAACTCCTAACTCCTAACTCCTAACTCCTAATGTCCAATGCCCAATGCCCTTTCATTTCGCTGTAACTTTAACTCTAGCTACAGAGATTTCTGGTGGTTCAATGGGAACTTGAACAGGTGTAGATGAGCCTTTCAACCACAGCAGCACTGCGGGAATTACACCCAGCAACAAGCCTAGCAACACGGGTACAAAGAATCCAGATGTTAAGCTCATGACTGTAGCGAAACCAAAGTTACTTAAATAAACTGCCAAAGGTATATTAAGTTGCGATCGCTCCGGGTTAATTGGATTGTTTCTCCACAGCAGTGCAGTCACACTCATGAATATTGAGCTAGTACCCAGCCACCCCGCAAAGTTTTGGTAAGGCATTCCAAAGAAGGGGCCTGGTTGTTGCCAATACCAAAAGGGTAGAGATGTTTGACTCATTGCAGGATCGAGAACAAAATCCCAGGAGGTTAGTAATAAAGCACCCAAAGCGGTAAGCGAAGCCATGCCGTAGGCTTATCGCACTTATATGCCGCCACAAGTTGGGTTTTTTGTCCACTTCTAAACCTGCGCGTGCCAGCAGGTAAGAAACAAATCCCAAATAAAACCACGACAAGGGAATTGTAAATGGGACTAAACCCGCAATCTTATAACCTAAACCGCTTAGGTAACTATAATGACCAAATGGAAAACCAGTACTGGTTCCTAGTAATTCACTTCCTAGAGAAATAAATACAGATGGCAACAGAAATGCTAAGGCGCGACCTAAACCCAAAGTCCGCGTGGCATATAAGAAAACACCTGCCGCGCCTAAAATCATATAAACTACACCGCCTCCTGCCATACTCCATTGGATGGCAGTTTGTGCAACCTTGGATAAGTTAAAAATTACTTGGGCATTAGGTACAACCAGTAATATCCCTACCAATCCAAATACTGTTGACACGATATGACCAATGAGGCTTAGGCGTTCAGCAATAACAAGTTGTCTCATGATAATTCCTTTTTACTCACTGCTAATGAAGCGCTATTCATCCCAGCTATTGTTTAAAAATCTCCTAGCATTTATAGCGTTTCTCGAACGGAAGCAATACACATTTCACCTGCGAGTCGATACAACAAACGTGCAGGGCGATACAACAAAGGTGCGAGTCGATGCAACAAAGGTGCAGGGCGATACAACAAAGGTGCGAGTCGATGCAACAAAGGTGCGAGTCGATGCAACAAATGTGCGAGTCGATGCAACAAAGGTGCCAATACTGTTCGGTTAAGAAGATTTGTAGGTTGGGTTGAACTTTAGTGAAACCCAACAAATCCCTGAAAATGTTGGGTTTCGTTCCTCAACCCAACCTACATTGGAGTTATTTTTTAGGCTTAACCGAACAGTATTGACAAAGGTGCAGGGCGATGCAACAAAGGTGCAGATCAAGAGACTTGTGTGTACACCGTAGCCTTTTAGGAGAGAGGCTTTGAATTTTACTCCCCAACGCTAGAAGGGAAGGGGCTGTTCTTGTTAGGTCTGTATTCTATGCAACTGAGAACCGCTATATTAGGGACTGGTACTTGATTTATAACCAGCTAAAATGAGCATTAAGGGAACTCCAAAAAATAAATTATTGCACATTAAAGTTGTTGACTGTTGACTGTTGACTGTTGACTGTTGACTGTTGACTGAAAATTCGTGAACCGTCAACGGTCAACAGTGAACAATAGCAATGGAATATTTTTTTACTTGGAAGTCCCTAATGATATTTAAGTCTTGCTCTAATTGTTTGTCAAAATTAGATTTTTCGATCACTTCATCTCAAGAGTAACTATAAGTTTTGAAGTCTTTGATTTGTTTGACTAAATTAGAGTTGTCTTGCTGCATGAAGCTTCCCCTACTGTTCTGCTAGGACTCTGATTTCATAAAGTTCTCGTTGAATGAAATTGGATGTAAACATCAAGTGCTTACCACTACTGTTTACAAAAAAGAATCTCTGATTATGAGATTGATGGCTAAATTTGATTTGTTCCCCTCGGCAAGAGTAGATTTTACCCCGAATTAAATCGGTAGATTTAAACATTTTCCACCTTCTCATCCTCCTTATCAAAAACCTACTTACAGCAGAATTCAGCAGTCAGAATTAGCTACGCTCCACTGCGCTAAAAGAAGTAAAACAGTCTTTACGCCGGGGTTTGAGATTGTTTACAACACCCAGCTTGAAATTCGCTGTATGTCGTAAGTAAATCTGCCTCGGTAAGGAGTATCATCGTTTCTGCACCAACTCTGCCAAAGTCAGGCTCTAGCCCTAATGCCATCTCAATGAGATACGTCCATTTGCCAGATTCAGGAGTGTAGTTGCGTACAATCCCTTCTCCACCAACAAAGCTCACCCGTTGGGTATTACGAAACTTAGGCCTCTTCATGAAGGTTGCAGTCATGCGTAAGACTCCTCTAATTAATAGTTGATACCTTCTGTTTTATTAAAAAAAATCAAATATATTATGTATCTTTTTAAGTAAAAATGTAAGATATAACCTGTATCTTTGGAATGTTTTAGGTGCAGATTATACAATTTATACGTAATTCAAACGTTTGTTCAGACATTTGATATAGCAATCCTAAATCATTCGTCAAAAATTAGATCCCCGACTTCTTTGAGAAGTCGGGGATCTGGACACAGCAAATTTTTTATTCTGTACCTAAATTACGAATTACGAACTTGTACTGAGCGTAGCCGAAGTATTACGAATTATCTGCGCCTCTTCCACTCAAATTTGCAATCATCAATACCAATTCAGTCAGCTCAATCGGTTTAGCTAGATGCATTTGGAAACCAGCATCAATTGCTTTTTGCCGCTCTTGTTCGGTGGCATAGGCAGTGATTGCTGCTGCTGGAATTTGTCCCCCAGCTTCAGCTTCAAGCGCTCTCACCTGACGAATCAGGGAAAAACCATCCTCCTCTGGCATCCCAATATCTGCTAGAAGCACATCATATTTGCCAGGAGATTCTGTTAAAGCAGCGATCGCTTCCCTTGCCGATGTCACAATTACTACTTCAGCCCCAAACTCTTCTAACATCCACTTCATCAGATCGCGGCTATCCGCTTGATCGTCTACAGCCAAGATGCATAACCCTTGAAGGGTAAGGGGTGGATTTTTACCATCTAATGTGTCCAGAGTCTCTGATAAAAGGCTCGGCTCTAAATTAAGTTGGCGGTGTAATTTCTGGTGGCTTTAAGCGCAGAGGCAGCCTGATGGCGATCGTGGTTCCTAGTCCCTCGCCTGGACTTTGCGCTTGAACTGTTCCACCGTGAAGTTCTACAATATGACGGACGATTGACAAGCCTAATCCAAGTCCCTGAGTTGTTTTGCTGCTGCTGGAATCTCCTTGGCGGAAGCGATCGAAAACATAAGGCAGCAAGTCTTCCCGGATGCCAATTCCTGTGTCGCTGACTCGAAGTTCAGCGTGAGCATATACAGCTTCGAGCATAATTCCCACTCGCCCACCGGCTGGAGTGAACTTAATGGCATTAGAAAGTAAATTCCACAGAACTTGCTGTAAACGGTCAAAATCTCCGACAACTGTCGCCGAGTTCAACTCTGAAACAATTTCAATGCTTTTCGCCTCTGCGGAAAATTCGATAGACTCAATGGCGGCATTCACTACTGAAACTAGATCGATTAGACGAGTGTTTAAATGAAGCTTGCCACTCGTAATCCGCGAGATATCCAGCATATCATCGATTAACTGAGCTTGCACTCTAGCACTCCGCTCGATCACTTCCCAGGCCCGAATGACTGCTGAAGAATTTAAATTGCGGGTGCGGAAAAGTTGCGCCCAGCCCAGTATAGTATTGAGCGGGTTACGAAGTTCATGGGAGAGGTTCGACAGGAATTCATCTTTGGCTCGGTTGGCAATTTCCGCCTGTTGACGGGCTGACTGCTCTTGTGCTAGAAGCTTAGATCGCTCTAATTCAAACTGCTTGCGATCGCTGATATCTTGAATCGCCAGCAAAATCATTTGAGCCTCTCCCTGTTGAATAATTTTCCAACCATTGAGCAGCATGGTTTTCTGCCCAATCTGCTCAAAACGATGCTCTACCTCCAAGTTTTGAATAGTGGTATCGTTGGCGAGAATGTCTTCTAAGAGCGATCGCAATCCGGGCAGGTTCCATTGACCGTTCCCTAGTTCAAAAATCAGAGATTGGGCTGTCTCTGATGGTGAAACCTGAAATGTTTCATAAAACGAGCGATTGGCTTTGTTCACCCGGAAATCAGAATCAAGGACGATTAACGGCACTTGTACCGTCTCCACAATCGCTTCAGCGTAATTCCGGGCTTGTTCTAAGCTTTCTGCATTGCGTTTAAGACCATCAATATCTATTAACACCAACACTACACCGTCAATCTTGTTTTCTGTAGTGCGATAAGGACGGATGCGGAGGTTGTACCAATGTCCCCCTAGAGTTCGGACTTCTAATTCTTTGATGCTGAGTGTGTCAAGAACCTCCAAAATTATAGTTTCTAACTCAGGAACATCAAGATTTGCTCTGATGTCGCTCAAAGGTCGTCCAGCATCGGTGGGAATCAAATTGAAAAGTCGCTGCGCCATTGGCGTAAAACGTCGAATGCGTAAATCCAAAGTCAATATCAAAATGGGAATATTAATACTGGCAAGTAAATTCGTCAGATCGTTATTAACTTGGTGTAATTCCATATTTCGACTACGAAGTTCTTCATTAGTGGTGTTGAGTTCTTCGTTGGTTGCTTGAATCTCTTCTTTAGCAGTTTCTAGCTCCTCATTGGTGCTTTGCAACTCTTCATTACTAGAGAGGATTTCTTCATTGGCAACTTTCAGGTCTTGATTGATATGCTCCTGCTCTTGGATCACTGCTTGGAGATATTCTTGAGTTGCAGTCCGCTCTTGGATGGCGCTTGCGATTTCTTGCCTGAGCCGAACAATCTCCTGCGCTAAGTCTGACTGATCTTCGCTCTCAGGATTTACTGTGCTGGGGTTGTTAATTGTGGGTGGGGCTGATTCAAATAAAACCACAAAGTAGAGTTCTTTCTCAGTTCCAGGCTTGAATGGAATCACCTCAAGATTGATGATTTTTGCAATATCGCCCTCTTCAATGCGTAACCCTTCTCTTCTAACCAGAATTTTTTGCCGTTGTGCCTGATAAATTGTGGCGCGTAGCTCGATAAGCAAACCCTCGCGCACCATTTTGAATAAGTTAAGACTCGGTTTCCCAGGTACAAGTTTGAGGTAGAGATCGATTTCTCCCCGAAATTGCAGCACCTCCATCTTGTCGTTGATCACTACACCCACTGGGGCATAGCGATTCAAGATTAGTTGGTCAGTTTTTTTCTCTAAATCCAACTCATCCGATGGATTCTCATTGTTCGGCTTTGATTCGTCCACTTTTACTATCGGATAATTGCTGGTAATGAACGAAAAAGTTGGACGAACTCCAGTTAGCTTTTTACTATAGATTTTATACTTTTTGTCAATCTGAATAAACAAATCCGAATATTTACCTGTGCTTTCTGAAGTCCCTAGCAGCAAGAAGCCAGTCGGATTAAGACTGTAATGAAAGATGGGCAATATCCGTTTTTGCAACGTTTCGTCTAAGTAAATCAATACATTCCGGCAGCTAATTAAATCTAAGTTAGAAAAAGGGGGATCGCTGCCCAAGTCTTGCCTAGCAAACACACACACTTCGCGGACAGCTTTGTTAATTTGATATCCACCGCCCTCAAGGGCATTAAAAAATCGGCGGCGGCTCTCTGGTGAGACTTCCACCATTTGATTCTCTGCATAAATACCCGCTCTTGCTTTGTCAATCGCAATCTCGCTGATGTCTGTGGCAAAAATTTGGATCGGCGGCGAGGTGACTTTATTTGACAAAAACTCCAGCAAGGAGATAGCGATGGAATACACTTCTTCACCCGTCGAACATCCAGCTACCCAAATCCGAATCGGCAACTCTGCTGATTTGTTTTCGATGATGCTAGGAAAGACTTGCTCTTTCAACACTTCAAATGCTTCAGGATCGCGGAAAAAATGGGTTACATGGATCAGAATTTCTTCATAGAGCGCCTTGACTTCACTGGGATTGTTTTGCAAATACTCGGCATAATCCTCCAAGGGTTCTAGTTTATACAACAGCATTCGCCTCTGGATTCGGCGATCGAGGGTGTTGGGTTTGTAGTGGCTGAAGTCAACGCCAGTTTGCGATCGCAGTAATACAAATATAGTCGCCAGGGCATCTCCCTGTTCGGGCAACTTCTCAACCGCGATCGCTGGCAAAGAGTTAGAAATAAAAGGATTGCGACTGAGGTTTACCAGTTCCTCGGCGATTTTTTGCGGCGGTAGCACAAAATCCACATTCCCGGTAGCAACAGCAGTATTGGGCATACTATCGAATTTTGCCGTGTCTTCACACTGAGCAAAAGTCACGCCTCCAGCTGCCTTGATTGCCTTCAGCCCTAGTGAACCATCTCCATCTGCTCCAGATAGAACAACTGCGATCGCTTTGTGCCCTCGATCTGCTGCCAATGAAGTAAAGAACGCATCAGCAGGCATATATTTACCCTGAATTTTCTCTCGCGGCGTGAGTTGCAACACCCCACCAGACAGCATCATCTTAGTGTTGGGCGGAATAATGTAGACCTTGTTAGGTTCCACAGTCACGCCATCTCGCACTTCAGTGACGGGCATTGTAGTTGTTCTTGCCAGAATCTCGCTCAACAGACTCTTGTGGTTAGGATCTAAGTGTTGAATCAGCACAAATGCCATCCCTGTATCGGTAAGCAAATGTTTGAGTAACTGCGTAAATGCCTCTAATCCACCCGCA
Organism: Nostoc sphaeroides; assembly: GCF_003443655.1. Classification (NCBI taxonomy): domain Bacteria; kingdom Bacillati; phylum Cyanobacteriota; class Cyanophyceae; order Nostocales; family Nostocaceae; genus Nostoc; species Nostoc sphaeroides. Next base: position 4,983,121 of record NZ_CP031941.1, on the reverse strand, counting down.
GAAGCCGCAATGCCAACGATGGGAAATAAAGTATCTTTATTGTCTTGTTGCTCTACGTCGAACACTTCAGTAGCGGTAGATTCAGATACAAGTTGCTCAGAGGGTTGATCGGATGTCATAGAATGATTTTAGCACTGCAACGGTTTAGCAGAACAGGTTTATATTTTAGGTCAGTTTACGTACTTGCGCTGTATTTAATAATAGTTTAGCAAATCATATAAACAATCTAAGTTTCCTAAATCCAAGTCAGTGCCAATAAATAAGAAGCTAGAATAAATACAATACCAATAATTCCGCTGCTTAAAAGCAAAAGTAATTGAGTGAAAATATACATTTGGATAACTCCTGAAATTAATTTTATCGTTTATCAAATTTATTAGAAGCGTTCACAAAAAAATATCTCCACTAATAAATGATCCATATTATTACTTGTCAAAAGTTAGACTACTATATATATATAAAACATTAATTAAAGCTAGTTATCATGAGTATGAGGATTATTAGCAATTGCTAAAATGCCAAGTACAGCAACAAAATCATCAACAACTATGGGTTTAGCAACGCATAGACTAAACCCAGCTAAAAGAGCACGTTGATACATATCTTCTGTTACAGTGTTTGTCAGAGCGATCGCTGGTACTACTTTCCCTCGCTCTCCCGCAAGTGTTCTTACTTGGTGAATCAGAGCATAACCATCCTCCTTTGGCGAGGAAATACCATTCAAGAGGACATCAGGTTGCCATTGCACAAATATTTCCAGAGCTTGCTCTCCTAAAAATGCCGCTTGCACGCTCACACCATAGGATTGCAACATCGGCGTCAACGAATTGCAGAAATTGACATCATTATCTACAAGTAGTACTCGTAGCCCTTGAAGAAATGAAGGATTAATAGGAAATCTATTATTTATGTGCATCACAGTTCAAAAATTTAAATTTTATTGAGCTTTGGAAAGTTATTAAACATATCCAATTAACTCCGTGGGGTGGGCGACACGAAAGCCCAGTTTGTATGACGGGCAAGATTCCCACCCCACAATATTGGATAATTTATTTCTTGGAGTTCCCTTGGATAAAGACGCGATGAATAGCGTCTCTACAGATGGTCTATTTGTCGCATTCTTTTTTCAAAATGGTATAGCAGTATTCACTTTAACAACAAGATGTTATAGTTCGTGTTTCAATAAATGTTTTAATAGCGTATAATATGTATAACAATGAAAATATATTTAAATTATTCCGATGATCGGTAACTACTGGTATCAATATTATATCTAGCGAATTAGATTTTTTATATCGTTTAGCAGAAGTCAAAACAACTTTCAACAATAAAGCAATACCCTTGGGTTAAGGAAAATTGTAGAAAATTGTAAGTTGGGTTAAGCAAAGCGCAACCCAACAAAGTCCCGAAATGTTGGGTTTCGTTCCTCAAACGCCACTTGCTTCTCCCAAGGGGAGACGCTGCGCGAACAAGTCGGTAAACCCGCAAGGGCGCTGTGGCTCCCCAACCTACACATTTCAAGGTTTTTGGCGCTAACCCAAGGGTATTGGACTATAAAGCATCCGCAAAAGGTAATGGTCAGGAATATTGACATCCTCCCCACCCTACTTCGTTGAGGGTGGGGATTCCAAAGATCGCTCTCTGGGTTTCCTCTTTCCACGAGTTGACTTGCTTGAAGGAGTTTCCTCACTCAAGTATTGGTCAGTCTCTCCAGAGGCGTTAGTTCCGACGTGACCCGCCGTACTCAATCCTTTTTCTAATATGTTCCGCGCTGCGTTCCAATCCCTGTCTTGGGTATGCCCACAATGAGGACAAACATGAGTTCTGGTTAAGAACGTCTTTTTGACAACCTCGCCACAGTTAGAGCAATTCTGACTGGTGTAGTGAGGTGGAACGGCAACCGTGACCACACCAAACACCTTACCGAAATACTCAACCCAATCACGAAACAACGACCACGAAGCATCACTAATAGACTTAGCCAAGGGGTGATTTTTCACCATATTCCGCACCATCAAATCTTCATACGCTACAAGGTCGTTAGACCTCACCACGCACCTTGCTGTCTTAACGGCAAAGTCTTTACGCTGGCGACTTACTTTGAGGTGTTTCCGTGCAAGTTTATTTCTAAACTTAATTCTGTTTTGAGAACCTTTTTTAGTCTTAGACATCCGGCGTTGCAACCGCCTCAAAGACTTCTCACTCTTGCGAAGATGTCTAGGATTGGGGACTGTCTCTCCGTTACTATCGGTGTAGAAATGGTTCAGTCCAACATCAATACCAATAGTTTTTCCTGTTGGTTCTCGTCTTTCAACTCGCTCTTGGTCAATGCAAAATTGGCAATAATAGCCATCTGCACGACGTACAACCCGCACCCTTTTAAACTGTTTAAGCTGGTAGAAATGCAGGTCACGAGTTCCCCAGAGTTTAAAGGTTCCTGCCTTAAATCCATCCGAGAAAGTGATATACCTGCGGTCATCAGAAAGTTTCCATCCACAGGTTTTGTACTCAACAGAACCATGCGTTTGTTCTTTCTTAAACTTTGGAAATCCCTTTTTCCCTGGTTTACCTTTTTTGCAGTTATCAAAGAACCGAGCGATTGCAGACCACGCCCTTTCAGCACTGGCTTGTCTTGCCATTGAGTTCAGCTTGTCAACCCAAGGAAACTCAATACTGGCTGCAAGTACAGCGCAAAATTTATTTAGGTCATAGCGTCCAATGCCCTTATTGTCCATCCAGTATCTCAGGCAGCTATTACGCACAAAACGAGCAGTACGAATCGCTTCATCAAGCGCTCGATACTGCTCGTTTTGTCCTTCAAGTTTTGCCTCAAATACGATCATTTATGTCTATTCTTGCTACATAAATAGTAGATCATGATTGTCAAAAACTCAACTACCTTCTTCCCTAATTTCGCTTACGCTCAATTTTGGTCAGAAGGTGTTTCGTTTTTGACCGCTTTACATCCACGAACTACGAAGCGTTGAGGCAGGGGTATTACAGCGATTTGATAAATAATTCGGTCGGTGAACCAAAACGGGCTGCGGGATTAGCTAACAAGGCTGGATCTACGTGACCATCTGGACAAACTAGGGGTAGTGCAGATATGCTGTCAAATAATTGATGAGCTAGTCGTCTTTGAACTGCTTCTGGAGAAAAGCAGCGATCGCTAGATAAAATCGGTTTTTTGGTTTACTGAATTTTTGTTGATTAAAATTTTTTTCAAATTATACGAATTCAATTAATGATTGCAACACATCCTTGGGTAAAGACGCGATGAATCGCACATCCTTGGGTAAAGACGCGATGAATCGCACATCCTTGGGTAAAGACCAATACAGTTCAGTTAAGCCCAAAAACCTTGGTAAAGACGCGAAATTTCGCGTCTCTACAGGTCTAAAATTAGTACCAAAAATCCTTAACTGAACCGTATTGGGGTAAAGACGCGATGAATCGCGTCTCTACAAATGGTCTATTTGTCGCATTGTTTTTTCCAATTGGTATTATTTATGGCTATTTATACAAAACCTTTTCAGGAATTGTACAGACGCGATTAATTGCGTCTCTCCCTACTCCCCGTCTCAATTGTGGTATAACTACCTGAAAATTACTGTAATTCTGCACTACTACGACGCTGTAATAGAAAAGGAGATAAAACGCGGTTTTCCACAGTTTTTTCTTCTAATAAATCAAGTAACATTTGCATGGCTATGCCACCAATTTCTAACATTGGCTGGCTGACTGTCGTGAGTGCGGGGGTAACGTAACTACCTAAAGCAATACCATCAAATCCAACTACACTTAAACTTCGTGGTACTAAAATACCTAGTTCTTGGCAGGCTAACAAAGCACCAACCGCCACCATATCATTGTAACAAAAGATGGCTGTTACTTCAGCAGTCAATAGTTTTGATAACATCTTTTGACCAGTAGTAACATCGCTTGCTCTGGTATCATCTTCATCACTAATTGCAACCCAATCAGTATTTTGTGGTAAACTAGCTTCCGCAAGAGCGATTCGATATCCTTCTAAGCGCTGCTGATTCGATCTGCTGCGATCGCCTACACCCAGATAACCAATTGCGGTGTGTCCCAGACTTATGAGATGCTCTGTGGCTAATCTAGCACCTAAGCGATCGTCTATTGCTACTGAGTGAAATATTTCGGATTGATTTTCTGTCTGGCTATTAATCAGAACTGTTGGCACAGCAATTTGCGTTAGTTGTTTGGTATGCTCTTTACTAATTCGTGAGTCGGCTACTAAAATCCCGTCCACTCTCCGGCGATGAAAACTATCAATAGCTGCTATTTCCTGCTCAAAATTTCGGTGTGAAGCACTTAACAAAACACTCAAGCCTGCTGGTCTAGCTATCTTCTCTATTCCCTCTACTACCTCAGCAAAAAAGGGATCTGCTATTGAAGTTACTACTACTCCAATAGTATTAGTGCGTTTATTTTGCAAGCTTTGAGCAATAGCATTTGGCACATAATTCATCTCCTGCGCCAGTTGCTTTATTTCTTCTCGCACTTTCGGGCTAATGAGAGCATTATCTCGCAAAGCGCGTGAAACTGTGGAATGAGAAACGCCTGCTCTTTGAGCAATATCTTCAATTGAAATTCTTCTTTTATTCATTTTTTATATAAAATATTAATTTTTGCACACCTGTGCATTTATTATATGTACTATAGAAAATAATCGTTATTTGTCAATAGATTTTAATACAACTGATATGTTGCAAGGAGTCTTGAATTCTGTCTCAATTTCAACAACTTAACTTTCTAGGACTTACGCAAAAGTACACGCCGTAGGGGCAATTCATGAATTGCCACTACGTGAAAATAAGGGTTTCGTCTATTGTTTGCGTAAGCCCTGTTTTCTTAAGAAAAATATGATTAAGCAGTCAATGATTATTATCTTAATGGGTGTATCCGGTTCTGGCAAAACAACTATCGGAAAATTGCTAGCAGACACGTTACAATGGGAGTTTAGCGATGCTGATGCTTTCCACTCGCCAGAGAATGTTGAGAAAATGCGGCGCGGTATCCCTCTGAGTGAAGCTGACAGGATGCCTTGGTTACAAGATTTGCAAGCAGCCATAAAAAATTGGCTGCAAGAAAATAAAAATGTGGTGCTGGCGTGTTCGGCTTTAAAAGACAGCTATCGGCAATTTTTGCTGTTGGATAGCGATGGCTTTGCCAACGCCAAGGGCGATCGCATCAAGCTAGTTTACCTCAAAGGGTCTTATGAGTTGATTCAAAGGCGGTTACAAGAGCGTAGCAATCATTATATGAGCGAAAAACTGCTTAACAGTCAGTTTTATACTCTTGAAGAACCATTACATACCATATCTATGGATGTTGCACAACCACCGCAGGTGATTGTTCAAAACATTAGAACAGCTTTGGCAATTTAGCTCACTGATGACAACTGTAATATTAAGATTAATCACGTCTCTACGAAAACACGAACTTTTGACAAGTAAATCACATCAGATGTAAGTCTAAAGAAATGTAAAAGCCCCGCCCCTGGTGGGCGGAATAAATCTGAAATCTACAATCTCCTATCATAATGCTGCATAGAAAGGTGGGTGCAGTCAATCTCCAATCTACAATCGGCAATCTCCAATTGGTTGACTGAAAACTCGTGAACCGTCAACGGTCAACAGTGAACAATAGCAATGGAATATTTTTTTACTTGGAAGTCCCTTATCTTGCAATGATACGCATTATGGTGAGGCGATTGGCATAATTTTTAACCCTGAAAAACTTTTCAAACATCCTCTAAGGTGTGATGAGATTATAGTCTGCTAACTCAAACGATATTGATTCCTTCTAATTTTATCTTTTTGTTCACCTTAGAGCAAAGCACCACCACAACTAGAACCACATCCAGCAGTACAACCATAGCAATAAGCAGCAGTTTGTATCTCACTAATTAGGTCTAAACTGTCAGCTTCTAAGAGTTTGCTAACTGTCAAACTTTCACCATTGCGATTTTTCGCAGGCAAATTCATCATTTGGTTAAAGTCGCAATCATATACATTGCCCAGATAGTCAATTGAAAGTTCATCGCGGCACATCAAATGTTCAACTGTGTCGGGATTAAAATGCGACTCTAAAAACTGCAAATAGCTAGTGTACAGCTTTCTCCGTTCTAAATGCATTTTGGTTCTACCAACTGGAAGGTTGGTAATGGTGAAGAGGTTGCTAAACACAATATTAAAATGTTCTTGTAAGAACATTTTGTAATCTCGTTCTAGGTTGGTCTGTTCAGGAGCTAAGGAAAACTTTTCATCCGTGGGTAACTGGGGATTAAATACTAAGTCCAAAATTAAATTTGGCTCTTTACCATAGCCGAGTTGGTTAAGCCACTGCAAAGCTTTGACTGAACTATCAAAAACACCAGCACCGCGCATTTTATCAACATTATCTGCTAGGTAACAGGGTAGGGAAGCCACAACTCTTATTTGGTGTTGAGCAAAGTATTCTGGTAAATCAGCAAATCCATCTTCAAAATAAATGGTCAAATTAGACCGGACAATTACCTGCTTACCATTTGCTCTTGCTGCTTCAACCAATGGCTTAAATCCATAATTCATTTCTGGTGCGCCACCAGTCAAATCCACAATTTTAATTTCGGGAAATTTATGGATTAGCGAAATCAATTGTTCGCAAACTTCAGGAGAAAGTTCTTCTGTACGTTTTGGGCCAGCTTCGACATGACAATGTGTACATGCAAGGTTACAACGCTTACCTAGATTAATTTGTAAAACACTGATTCCCTTTTTAGTCAAAGGATAATTGAGTTTGTTTTTAAATGGTGTGACTGTTGATAGTGTAACTTTTGATTGAGTTTGCATTAGTTACGACTCCTTAAATATTTTCTAACCTTGCAATAATCTGTAGGTTATTCCACTAATAATTGCAGCAGTTGGTAAAGTTAAAACCCACGATAATAGTATTTGATAAAAAACACGCATATTGTTTTTTTTACCAGTAAATCCCACTCCAAAAATAGAACCAACTGAAACGTGAGTGGTAGAAACCGGAAGCCCAAACCGACTAGCTGCAATTACCAGAATTCCAGTTACTATATTTGCTGATAAGCCTTGAGTATGATTCAATGAGGTAATCTTTTCACTCATGGTTACTGCAACTTTTTGGGAGTTGAGTAAACCGCCAAGTGCCATTGCGATCGCAATCGTAATCATTCCTCCCTGAATCGAAAAATACTCAATAACTAGAATGAGTGAGAAAATTTTGGGAGTATCATTTAATCCTCTAGTAAAACTGACAATTCCAGCGCTGAGAAAATGGCAAGTATCAATTATTTTCTGATTGACTGATAGGTTCCATTTTGAAATTATATAGTTATATAAACTGTAAATTCCTGCTCCTAAAGGAATAGCAATAATTGGACTGAGTAATAGAGGCAAAATAAAAGAAGCTCCCAAAGCTGCAAAATTAACTTGGAGTCCGATCGCAACTAATCCAGCGCCAACCAGCGCACCTGTTAAACTGTGAGTTGTAGAAATGGGAAAGCCCATAAGTGTAGCTATCAGTACAGTTAAACCAGCTGCGATCGCAACTGCTAGATGAAACTCTGGTGAATTAGCGATCGCATCAGGTACTAGTCCTTTTCCAGAGAAGTTTTTAATTAGTGTACTTGCTAAAAAAGTCGCAGTAACAGCACCAGCTAAAGTTGTAAAAGTTGCCCACAGAATTGCTGTTTGATAGCTGCTGGTACGGCTACCAAACAACGTTGCTACCCCTTTAAAGTTGTCATTTGCACCATTAGAATATGCTAAAAAAAGCGTGGCAATAAATAGACTAATTAACAACATTTTGGGGTTTATAAATTAACAGCAACCACCACCGCTATAGTGCCAGGTTGAATTGGTGACAATTATTTCTGCTGGGTTAATAGCCGCAAGTTTAGCAGCAGTTTTATCACACACGGCTGCGGGAATACCTCGTTGGAGTAGATGCCCTGCTGAGTCATCGAAAAATGGTTCCAAGCCAGCATAAACTGCTGTTTTTCCTGTAAAGATACAAGCACCATCTTCTGGAATAGCAACTTTAAAGGAAACGGAATCCAGACTTTCTAAAAGTAGGTGTTCTTCTAAATTATAAGTCTGGGAATCTAGTAGACGGTAAGGACGACGGGCGCGAATTTCAACTTGACCAAAACCAGCATTTGTAATCCGTTCAGTATACTCTTGATATGTGAGTGCGCCTGATAAACACATGGCTCTGAGTCGTTCATCTTGTTGAAGATGTGCTGGAATTTGACTAGTGGCAATTGGATCGCTCATCTGCAAACGTCCGCCTGGTTTTAATACCCGATAGGCTTCTTTTAAAGCACGGGTTAAATCTTCTGGTTCAAAGATGTTGAAAAGGCAATTTTGCGCCACGATATCGACGCGAAGATCAGCAACGGGTAAGTTAAAAGCATCGCCTTCGCGGATTTCTACAAAGCTAGTGTCAAACCACGGGTTTTCTTGAGCAGCAATTTCCAGATTGCGTGCGGCAGCTTCCCGCATGGCCGCAACCGGTTCAACAGCAATTACAGCACCTGCATGGCGGGAAAAATAAGCGAATTGCAACGCTTCTAAGCCGCCGCCAACACCGACATACAGCACGGTAGGTTGGTTTCCTAGTTCAGTGGGGTGAACGGTAGTGCCACAACCATAGTTCATTTCCTGCATTGGCAAAGGAATTTTCAATCCTGGTAGTTGCAGGGGTGTACTTTGCACGCAACAAAGTCCAACTTGCGGGGTTTCGGCAACTTCGCGGTAGAATTGCGCTGCTGTTTCTAGATAAGTCATGCAGTTTTAGATTTTATATGATGACAGCTTTGTGCATCCTAATATAATTAACCCGGAGTTGGATGAGTTCTTGCTCAGATTGCCAAAAACCCCAAACTTTCCTGGAATACAAAAGTTTGGGGTTTTACCGTTATTTGACACTGGAAGGGAGCGGGGAGTAGGGAGTGGGGAGTAGGGGGAAAATTCCCCATTCCCCATTCCCCAATGCCCAAATTCAATCATGTAATGTGTAGCCAACACCACTCACAGTTTGAATGAGGCTCTTTTCGTTATTGGCTTCAAGTTTCAGCCGTAGGTAGCGCATCTGAAGTTCAATGATGTTCGCATCGCCCATCAAGCCGTAACCCCAGACTTCTTGTAAAATGCGATCGCAGGTAATTACCTGTCGCGGATGGGCCAGTAAATATTCTAGTAAATCAAATTCCTTAACAGTTAACTCAATTAACCTCTGATCTCGGTACACTTGGCGCGTGCGACGATTTAAAGTTAGGTCTTTAAATTCTAAAACATCTGCACCATCTACTTGCTGGCTTCTTCGTAAGCGATCGCCGACTCTGGCTAATAATTCATCAACGCTGAAGGGTTTAACGAGGTAATCATCAGCACCAGTGTCTAAGCCTACAATGCGATCGCTCACTTCGTCTTTGACGGTTAATAAGATTATCGGCACTTTCTCAGCAATACTTCGCAGGCGGTGGCAAATTTCCAACCCCGATAAACCAGGCAACATCCAGTCTAAAATTACTAAATCTAGATGTAACTTACGCGCTGCGGTGAGTGCAGTTAATCCATCGTAGGCAATACTGACTTGATAGCCTTCATAATTCAATTCCAATTCGACAAATCGTGCCAGTTTGACTTCATCTTCAACCAGTAAGATGTGCGTCATGATGATGTTAATGATTTCAGCAGGGTACGGTAAGCAAAAATACGGTGTGGAAACACTATCTTCGAGGTGTCAGCTACTTAAATAGCCAAACATCTAAAATTGAGTGTACGTTACCTTAGTATAAACCTGAGTAAGTAACAACCGTAAATTTACAATTAGCGATCGCTGCTTGATCAAATAACGATCCAACTGGCTATGAGCAATAGGCTGTGACATCTTCGCCGCATTCATCGGCAAGATAACAGAGCGCTTTAAAACGCAAACCAACCACTTCCTCGTATAGGGGATTTAATTTACACATCGGAGGAATGTGAAATAGCTTCCGGCTAAAGAGCGTGATGTCTCGCTCAAAGGGACACTGAGCAGGAATAGCTTTGCACAGGAAATGAGCCAATTTGGAGTTATGAATTTCTATTGTTTCCAACCACTGGCGGACGGGATGGAGTAAATCATTGTGTAACCGGGTTTGAATAAAACTTGTCATAATTTTTCACCTTAATAATTTAAAGCTAGATTCAGTTTTTTGTATTTGAACCTCTATAAATATATACAGTTAGGTTCTATAGTTTTATGCAGTTTTATGCAATAATTGCTCGTTATTTGGTTCTTTACAGAGATAGAATGATTCTCTAGTAACACCGTTAACTACACATTCAACAGCCAAAATTCCGGATAATTTGCCAAAGTGAGCATAAGGATTTTGCCAAATCTTAGGCTAGATATTGCCGAACTGCAAAACTATAGTTAACCAACTTATTGGAGGCGCAGCTACTTACCCTAAAAAAGCATTCAGCTTCAGGTAAACTGCGAGAACTAATGACTAATGACTTTTTTAGTAACAAAAAGTTCCTTTTTGATCGATGGGCATCAAGTTACGACTGGCTCTTTCCTTCAGTGTTTTATCGAGCCATTCACAAACGGTTGCTGGAGTCCGTCGATTTACCAGAGTCAGCAAATGTACTTGATATCGGCTGTGGTACTGGACGTTTACTTGAGCGCCTTGCTACTCAGTTTCCCGACATGCAAGCCACTGGATTGGATTTATCTGCTAATATGTTGCGGGTAGCAAGACAGAGCAACCGCCACCGTCCACGCTTAATTTATATCGAGGGCAAAGCTGAGTCTCTTCCCTTTGCTGATGGTCAATTTGATGCTGTTTTCAGCACTATCAGTTTTTTGCACTATTTGGAACCAAAACAGGTGGTTAGTGAGATAGCACGGGTACTTTCTCCCGGTGGACGCTTCTACTTGGTTGATTTTACCTCCATAAAAGAGATAGAACCTCAATTATTGCCAATCTCTCCCTTTGGAATTAGCCTCTACAGCCCTAATCAACGTCAACTTCTTGGCTCCTCTGCTGGGTTATTGTGTTTGAATCACCACTATTTACTAGGGCCAGTCTTACTAACGATTTTTGCTAAACCTCAGATTTGAAAATGGGGAGTGGGGAGTGGGGAGTGGGGAATAGGGAATGGGGAATGGGGAATGGGCGAAAGTAAAGGGTTAGAAACAGGTTCTATCAAGCCTTTTCCTGCCTATCTTAATTACGAATTACGTTAGCGCAGCGTTAGCGAGTCTTGCCTACGGACACGCTGCGCGAACGAGCGTCATTACGAATTACGAATTACGAATTACGAATTACCTCGATGTTCCATAAACACCACAGGAACTCTGAACAGCCTTTTAACTAATTGCGAGAATCTAAATTTCCCCTTGAGCGAAGACTTGCCTCTTGTACTGGGAAATTGTGGCAAGTCTTCAAAAGATATTGGCACAAAACCAAAGCGACTGTAAAACTGCGCCAATCGTTCACCTAAACATTCAAGATAAAGTGGTTGCGTTGCCGTATTAATCAAATGCTGCGTTAGCAAAGTACCCAAACCGCGACCTCTCCAAGCTGATGCAACGACCAAACTACCAAGTTCTTGTGCCCCTGAGAAATTACGTAGCTGTCCACAAGCTACCAGATTGCGTAGGCTTTGCCTGCCGTAGACATCGCATTCTATTACCCAAAATTGCTGCCAATTTAATTGGGTTGGGTCGAGTTTCGCTGAAAACACTAGCAATCGAATCGACCACTGATCCCCAGAGGTTGCCTTGCGAAGCATACACCCAGATGATAACGATAGATTACTCTGGTTCATTAATTACACTTTGATAAGCTGTTACGCATTTAATTTGTACATTTACCTGATGACTGATGACTGATGACTGTTGACTGTTGACGGTTAACAGTCATCAGTCAACAGTCATCAGATAAATGGATTTTTCTCAGTATACATGAGTAGTACTAAACAATACTTTCGATAGAGCTAGAAATCAGCCATAACTATATCTGGATAGATGCACTAACACTGTTAATCTTCTTAAGATAATACCAACAATAAAATTATTAGGAATGCAATAATGTCTGAACCACAAAAAGCTGGTAGCCAAGAAAATACACCCAGTTCTGGTAATTACGAAACCACTCTTGACGAAAGTCAGCGCAAAACTGGCGATGATGAAAAGAGCGATGCTAAACCCACTGCTACACCAGAAGCACCAGAAAATGATTCTGTAGCAGGTAGCCCCAATCAGGGAACTGAGTCACGTTAATTGGTTTGAAGCTTACCAAGTTTCAATAATCTACTTAGGTTTTTCTAGTAAACCCGATTTACTAAACTTTGAGTGGATAGTTGTGGTTTATATCACGATTATCCACTCATTTTTGTTGTGTGAGAAGCGTTTTTAGGCAGGCTGGGCGCTGGTGTGATCAGTGCGTAGGCACAGCCCCAATACGGTTCCACGCCGCTAATCGCAAAGACGCGATAAAATCGCCGTCTTTACAATAATCAGTCCTTTGTAGAGCGATTTATCGCGTCTCTTGCCTTAACCGATTCGTCTTATGGTAGTAATATAGTGCAGTACATTGGTGTAAAACTCCTTTCAAATCTCGTTTCCAGCCTCGGGCTGGAAATGCTCATCATAGCGGCTCTGCCGCAAATCAGAGAGGCGGAGCCTTTAAGATGGCATTCCTAGTCTCCGGCTGGGAACGAGGCAACGAGGCAATCCTAAAAGCTTTTCTAGACTGGTTTTTACGTTAAGTTGACACCAATGAGTGCAGTATTACACCTTAATAAATGATTTTTTTACACTTAGTTATTAATTTGATATTAATCTTTGTAAGTACAATATCTGAAGTTTGTCAGCACAGCCTTAAGCACAAATCACCTATCCTGAAAATCTGCTCACGATTCTTAACCATCTTGCCGGCAGTCTAGGTGGGAAAATTCAAAGTCTCTCTCCTTCAAGTCAGGGAGAAATAGAAGTGAGGTTTTCCATATACCATGAAAAGTCAGAGTCGTTAATAGCTACCTATATAGAAAATGACCCTTAAAATCGTCCAGAACTTTGATAGCAGTTTCACTCTTGAAGCACAAGCTCAAGAAATTTTATTCAATTTATTGACCAGTGAGGCTTTTTTAAACCAAGTTTGTCAACAGTTGCAGTGTGAACAAGTTAAATTTACAGAATTACTTTTCCAACCAGTTCCTTACAGCTTAACTACCACTAAAGGAATGCCAGCAGAATTTGAAAAGTATCATGAATCTGATGAATATGCCATTATCAACGTACCACCAAATTTCATGTTTAGTGCTAAGATTTTTAAACCTAGTCGCCTTTGTGCAATTTACCAAAAAGTGGATAACGGGTAATTTTAAAGATATTTTTTCCCTAATTAGCAATTCTCTTTGATGTATGGCTCTTGAAACGAATCTTTCTTCTTTGACAGCCCTGGAATATATTCCTTACATTGACGATCGCGGCCAATTACCCGAACAATTTCAGGGTAAAATCGGGGTATATGCTATCTTTGACCAAGAAAAAGTGCTGCAATTTGTAGGATACTCTCGTGATGTTTATCTCAGCCTCAAACAGCATTTAGTCCGTCAGCCACAGCAATGCTATTGGGTGAAAGTTCAAACTATTGAACGCCCTAGTCGCACAATTTTAGAAAATACTGAAAATGCTTGGATTGCTGAAAATGGCAGTGTCCCTTGGGGAAATGGGGAGCAAAAAGAAAAATGGACTCATCCCATTGATGTCAAAGTCGTAATGACTCCTGAAGAACAGGCAAAATATCAACATCCAGCTAATGATGAATTAGCACAAATAAAAATTCTTAAAAATGTGGCGCGGAGAGTAGAAGCAGAAATTTTAACGCAATTGTTAGAAGTGCGTGGTTTGCAAATGCAAATTCGCTTCAATCCGAAATTGAAAGAAGAAGGATTACTAGATTTGAAGTGAAGGTAAGTAAAACGGCGTAAATAATTTGCATGTTTGTAGTAAGGACTTTAGTCCTAAAAGAAGGACTGAAGTCCTTACTACGAACTGGATTACAATAATTTTACATTAAAAAACACATAGTTCGATTTATTCGCACCGACTTACTTAGTCTGGGGAAAACTATCTTATAGCGGTTCCCATTCAGATGCGGTACAACATTATATCGCGAGGTGTAAGGGCACGGCACTGCCGTGCCCCTACGGGTGTACCTCACGTAAACGAGAACCGCTATATGAATACTGCTTGTAATCTCCCATGACAATACAGCTGCTGAACGATCGCTATCAAGTTATCCGCACACTGGGCGCTGGTGGGTTTGGTGAAACCTATCTAGCAGAAGATACCTATATGCCCTCAAAGCGCCGTTGTGTGGTTAAACAGCTAAGACCGATTCATAACAATCCCCAAATTTACCAGTTAGTGCAAGAGAGGTTTCAACGTGAAGCAGCTATTTTAGAAGAACTCGGTGGCGCAAATGACCAAATTCCAGCATTGTATGCCTATTTCTCGTCAGGTGGACAATTTTACTTAGTTCAGGAGTGGATTGAAGGCGATACCCTAACTGGAAAAGTTCAAACGCAGGGGTTATTTAGTGAAGGCGATGTCCAGGAATTATTCATGAATTTATTACCCGTCCTGGATTACGTTCACTCAAAGCATATCGTTCACCGCGATATTAAACCGGATAACATTATTGTGCGTCATCGGGACGGTAAGCCGGTGCTAATTGATTTTGGCGCTATCCGCGAGTCGATGGGAACAGTAGTAAATTCTCAAGGCAATCCTACCAGTTCGATTGTGATTGGTACACCGGGCTATATGCCGAGTGAACAAGCCGCAGGTAGACCAGTTTATTCTAGTGATTTATACAGTTTAGGAATGACGGTAATTTATTTGCTGACTGGTAGACAAGCGCAACAACTAGAAACGGATTTCCAGACGGGTGAAATTGTGTGGCGACAGTACGCGAGTCATATTAACCCAATTATGGCAGGAGTAATTGATCGAGCGATCGCATATCATCCGCGCGATCGCTACCCCACAGCCAGAGCAATGCTGGATACTTTGCAGAGCATAGCAAATCCAATTCCACCGACGCAACCCCTGTTGACTCAACGGACTGTAGTCTCTGCACCGCCACCTCAAACACTGCCTGTCAAACCACAGCCTACCCCTCAAAATAATAGTCAGAATGGTATCCTCATCGGTAGTTTGATTGCAGGTGGATTAATTGGTGCATCTGTGATTGCAAGTCAGGTATTCACAAAAGTTTCTCAATCGCCTCCAAATCAGCCAGAAGTAACACAAACGCCTGTATCAGTGTCTTCAGGTACTTCACCAACACCCCAAGTCTCCGAATCTGTAAACAACACTCTTTCACCTCAACAGGTGACAACACCCACACAACCAGATACTAATAGCGCGAGTTCTCCCAGTTCTTTTTATTTTTTGGCAGATTCTAGTTATTCAAATTCAACAAAAGCTAGTAAGCAAGTTGAAACCTTACAGGCGGGTGGTTATTCTCAAGCAGGAATGTTTTGGATACCAGAGTATCCGAATTTGTCAGGAAAGCAGTTATTTGAAGTGTATGCAGCCTTGTTTAGCGATCGCAACAAGTGCATTGACTTACTCAAAACTTATGGACAAGCTAATGCAAGCGCTTATTGCGCGTTTGCTAGTAAAGATCCAAATGCACCAGCTGATCGTTTGTATTTCAAGCAAATTGCTACCACATCTTCACCAGCAGTTGAAACCACAATTACAAACAATTATTCTTGGCTTTCCCAAAGACTTGTAACTGATACAGATTTGGATGAAAAAGACGGTTTTGAACTAGATATTATGCGAAATTCGATTTTTGCTAATCACGGTCGCCGTTTTGATACTCCTGAAATACAAGACTACTTTAATAAGCAATCTTGGTATCGCCCGATATATTCACCGAAAGCATTTCCACCTAAATTGCTGTCAAAATTAGAGCAACAAAATGTAGAGTATATCAGCAAATATCAAGATCGTTACGGCTTGAGATATTTTAAGAAATAAGATTTTTGTGATTATACCATTTTTTTGTAATTTAACCATTTCACAAAATATCTGATATACATATAACGGTTCTCCTTTGCATAAACTACTTTTTTGAACCTCACCCCCAACCCCTCTCCTTAGTAATGAGACAGGCATACTGCTGTACGTCCTTACACGCGATGCATTTATTGCAAAATATTCTTGGAAATGGTATAAGTTCTAAGTATATTAGCTTGGACTTATCAAAGGATTTCTTGCTACTTATTAGATAATA
Organism: Nostoc sphaeroides; assembly: GCF_003443655.1. NCBI lineage: Bacteria > Bacillati > Cyanobacteriota > Cyanophyceae > Nostocales > Nostocaceae > Nostoc > Nostoc sphaeroides. The sequence goes on along the minus strand of NZ_CP031941.1, from coordinate 4,966,773 downwards.
TCTAGGTTAGCTAGTGTAACATAGTAGACAGATTAGTAGATATTTAATAGCCTAAAATCCCTAGATATTAGAGGCTAACCCTAGCGAAGTCTATGTGGAGTCAGAGCTAAACTGTTTTCTATTTCCCAAAGTCCATCTCTAGATACTAGGCAGTTTGAGAACCAGGCATTTATATTTAATATATAAAATTGCTATCTCCAAGATTAGCAATCTATAAGTTAAAGAAATGCCATTTTTATATTTTCTTTGTTATTTTGTATTTAACGGGACAGTTCTTCCCGATTTGGTGGGGTTAAATAACAATTAGTTAAACAATTTCCCCCCAAAGATGCATGTAAATTATTTGCCTTGTGCTTCTTTTCGTGCCTAAATTTCCAAGCATAATGCAAATTCGTTAACACATTACATGTTAATATTCCCAATCGGCAAATAGTTCATCTACACAAGGAAAACCTTGCCTAAAACTATGCTTAAAACACTTAATCAGCGTATTTTTCTGCCTGTTTTTGTTAGCCCTTTAGAAGAAAAGAATCAAAAAGGTAGTAAAAAGCGATTTGCTAGACCTGAATTAGATTTACTGCAACCATTACGTCAATGGCTGGACAAATTTGAGATTCAGAATCGGAAATTAGCCAAACTTATTGCTAAAGTGATTCCTGCCCAATGTCCATTTGAGCGCGATCTCATGCTGTTTGGTCGCAAAATAGGGCATATTCCGCCAATGTGCAAACTTAATCCGCTTTATAACGAACTTGTCTTCTTGCGTTTTCGCGCCTTGTGTTATTTAGTAGATCAGTGTGGAGAGGATATTCAATCTTACTGCTGAAGATAACTAGAGAAAACACAATATGGAAATTCAAATTGAGCATCAAGCTAAGACTTGAACGCCTCAATGAATTGGGTGTATCTAAATGGGGCATTTGGAAAAAGTAAGTCTCAAAATTTCCTTGGACTTATGATTCTCAATAAACCTGCTACTTTTTGGAAGGTGATGTTCTTGTTACTCCTGATGGTGGACAGCCAGTGCAAATAGGTAAAGGCGATTTAGTGACTTTTCCTGCTGGCTTGTTCTGCACATGGGAAATTACAAAGGACGTGAAAAAACATTATTTATTTGATTAGTCTACAGAAAAGATTGATCCCCACTATCTAGTTGATGATCCTGAAAAAAACATCTCATAAAAAAATTTAGATTTGTATTATGCGGAGGTTTGCAGCGATTGTCGGAGGATAAAGTGGCAGAATCGGTACATTGCTTATATCCATATCTGTCGAAACTTGTTGCGACTCCATCCCCTAAACAATATTCCTAGAAATAAATAGTTTCATTCCCTCCAAATTTCGCAGAAAATTCTTGCCAGATTGGTAGGTGATAACTCAATACGGTTCGGTTAAGCCAAAAGACGCGATAAATCGCCGTCTCTACAATAATTAATCCTTTGTAGAGACGGCGATTTATCGCGTCTTTGTGATTTAGAATTTTCATCAAAAAACCCTAACCGAACCGTATTGGGTGATAACTAAAAATATAAAAGTCATAGATCCCCGACTACTTTGAGAAGTCGGGGATCAAATTATTGAAATTTATCATAGCGATGTCTAGAACAAGCCTCTTCTCTAGGAGAGGCTACGCCACCACAGAAAATCCAGAGAGTTCATAATCATGTTAGTGGGGTTTTAACAGAAAAAGGTTTCGTCCACCGCCATTTTATTGAGGAAATTCATTAAAAATGTTACTACATTTAAGTACTTGGCAAGAAGTCGAAGTCTATTTACAGCAGTCAAAGGGGATTATTTTCCCAATTGGTTCCACAGAACAACATGGGCCAACGGGGTTAATTGGGACTGATGCTATTTGTGCAGAAGCGATCGCAGTTGGTGTCGGTGATGCAACTAGCGCGATCGTTGGCCCTACAATCAATGTGGGTATGGCACTGCATCACACTGCCTTTCCTGGCTCAATCAGTCTGCGTCCCAGCACTTTAATTCAAGTAGTGCGAGATTATGTAACTTGTTTAGCCAAAGCTGGTTTTAGCAAGTTCTACTTTATTAACGGACACGGCGGTAATATCGCCACCCTAAAAGCTGCTTTTTCAGAAACTTACGCGCATTTAGAAGATTTGCAGATTAATAATGCTCAACATGTGCAATGTCAAGTGGCAAACTGGTTTATGTGCGGTTCTGTATATAAGCTAGCTAAAGAATTATATGGGGATCAAGAAGGTTCTCATGCAACGCCAAGTGAAGTAGCCCTCACCCAGTACGTTTATCCAGAGGCGATTAAGCAAGCATATCTTTCACCAGAAGTTGCAAGCGGACATCGGATTTATAGCGCTGCTGACTTTCGAGTGCGTTATCCAGATGGACGCATGGGATCAAATCCGGGTTTAGCAACGCCTGAACATGGTAAGCAATTTTATGACTTGGCGGTGAAAGAACTTAGTAGTGGGTATTTGGAATTTGTGAACGCCCAATAAACGCCTAAAACTTTTCAAACGACCTCTTAGCGGGGGATAAATCCACTCTCTTTAGCGATCTATTTTGGCTGGAGGCTTGACGGGAATTTCAATCCAGAACTCTGTACCTTTGCCAACTTCTGAAATGCACTCCATTATTCCACCATGTTTTTCGACAATGATCTGATAGCTGATTGCCAATCCTAGTCCTGTACCCTTACCCACAGGTTTGGTAGTGTAAAACGGGTCAAAAATCCGCTTTTTGACCTCTTCAGTCATCCCAGATCCATTGTCGTTAATCCGAATTAATAGACGAGAGTCGTCTGCTGAGACTCTAGTAGAAATATGGATAGTGGGCATTGGATACTTGTACTGAGAGAAGCCGAAGTATTGGGCATTCTCTTTGTCCCTCTCATTCCCATTCCCAATTTCTAGCGCATCTATGGCATTGCTGAAGATATTCATAAATACCTGATTCATTTGACCTGCATAGCATTCTACCTGTGGTATGTTGCCATAATCTTTGATTACCTCAATGGGTGGGAATTCACCATTACCTTTGAGACGATGTTGCAAAATTAACAAGGTGTTGTCAATGCCTTCATGCAGGTCAACGCACTTGTTTTCAGCCTCATCCAAGCGAGAAAAACTGCGTAACGACAGCACTATTGAACGAATGCGATCGCTTCCTACTTGCATTGAGGTAATGATTTTTGGGAGGTCTTCTACCAAAAATTCAAAATCCATCGCTTGGATCGCTGCCTTAATTTCGCTATGAGGGTGGGGATAGTGTAACTGGTAGAGACGTAAAATTTCTAGTAGTTGTTCGGTGTAATCACTGGCGTGGCAGAGGTTACCGTAGATAAAGTTAATCGGGTTGTTGATTTCGTGGGCGACACCCGCCACCAACTGTCCTAAACCGGACATTTTTTCGGTGTGAATCAATTTTGTCTGTGTTTCTTGGAGTTCATGTAAGGTATGCTCTAACTGGGCGGCTTGATTTCTGGCTTCAGTTTCGGCATTACAGGTTTGTTCGTAGAGTTGCGCTTGTTGAATAGCGATCGCAGCCTGATCTCCTAGCTGTTGCAATAAATCAATTTCTGCATCCTGCCAATCTCTAGGAGCCTCACACTCATGGGCTATTAGTAACCCCCATACTTCTATACCTATATTAATCGGAACTATTAAGGTTGCTTGCACTTGCAGACTCTGCAAAAACTCTCGATGACAATCATTTAAAGAAGCTGTCAAAACGTTGTTAATTACCCGTATTCTGCCCAGACTATATAGAAGGCTAAACTCATCAGGAAAGCAATCGCCTGGTGCATTCATTCCCAAAACTGACTGCCAATTGCCATTAATCTCTTCGACAATCACCCATTTACTCTTCAGTTCAAAAATCACCACCCGGTCTGAGTTTAACAGGGCACGGACTTCTCGAACGATGGATTGCAGAGTTGTCTGCAAGTCTAATGTGCCGCGAATATGCTCTGTGACTTGCTTGAGTACTTTGGTAAATAATAATGATTTTTCGAGTTCATAAGTTTGCTCTTGCACCCGCAATTCTAGATTGGCATTCAGGGTTTGTACTTCTTTAAACATGTATTGCTGCTGAATTGCCATTGAGAAATGATCGTACAAAGCTTGCGCTAATAAAATGTCTTCCGGTTTCCACTGGGCTGATTGCCCCTTTTTTTGCTCTCGCCAAAGCTCAAAGGAAAACTGGGGTAATATTTGCCGCCGATTTTCTTCACATCGTCCCGCCCACAAGATTTCTGTTTCAAATTCAGAGCGAAAAATGCTTAATACACCAATAAATTTTTCCCGGTAATGTAGGGGAATCACCATAAGTCCGCGAATTGGAGTTGAAAAGAAGCCTAAAGCCAAAACTCGCAAATGTGGTTCTTTATACAGGTTGGTTGTTGCCCAAACATTACCCTGTTTACACTCAGCCATCCAGTTTTGCCATAAGGGATGCTGTTCGATAATGTTGTTATCTAACTCGTAGGGGAGTGTGGGTTGGTCGCCCCAGGTGTATAATTCCTGACTCAGTTCAATGTAAAGCCTGCCACCTACTCCATTGAAGGCAGTAATAACTTCTTCTAGCGCCCCCTGCAATTGGATTGTCGGCAGTTTATGTAATAGTGTGTTAACTCGATTAATAGTAGCTTCTCGCTCTTGCTTGCTGCGGGCTGCGGTGAGTAGATTACTTTGAGCGATCGCAATCTCTACTTGGTCAGCTACTTGCTGCAATACTTTTATTTCCCGCTTCAAAATCTTTCGGGGTTCACTTTGGTGAGCTACCAACAATCCCCACAATGTAGGTTTTGCCGATTGTTCTTGTAGATCACAATCTAAAATTGGCACTACTAACGAAGACTGCACACCCATTGCCTCTAAGTATTGAATATGGCACGGGTCTACCTGTCGATAGTAGATATTAGTTTCTAGACGTTTGCCAGTTTCTTTTGACTGGAGAGGCGATAGCCCGATCTTCCTGTTTGCCACATCCACAATCGAACGTTGCCCCACTAACAAAAACATCTCCCTAGCTTCTTGTGGAATATCACCAACTGGGAAGCGCTGCCCTAATAAGGATGGTAGACGCTGCTCATGGATAGATTCAGCAATGACTTCACCACTACCATCGGTATCAAAACGATATATCTTTACCCGATCTGCACCCAAAAATAAACGCACTTGGCTAACGGTAGTCGTTAATATTTCCTGGAGGTCGAGCGATCGCCTGATCTGGTTTATCATCTGGTGCAGTAAACTTTCTTGGTCTAAGCTTTGCTGCAACCCTTTTGATTTATCGGTAAATATCATTGCTTATATACACCATGACTGAAGTATAATTTTTTTATAATTGTCACTAATCAAATTTTTCAACTGAACAATGCCTTGATTTTCATCCGATTTCCAGAAATTCTTGCTACAAATGTGTTGCTTGGGGCGTACAGATGTTGCAAATATCTTTGAAAATGGATCGGAGGATATTTGAAAAGGATCAGATGTTTTGCTTGTTTTCTCTAACCCTTCTCCAGTGGGTTTAGTGAGGTATCAATTTTTTGTTGTATTATCAAATACTTTCAAAAGCTCCTTTCCAGTCTAAAATTAAGAAAATCTTAATCATTTATATCTATCAATTTTATATTCTCAATGATTAAACCATTGCAGTAATTTTACTTAAATTAATGAATTAAAAATTACGTTAAATTAAAAATATTTTTTTACCATTTTTGCCCATTAATTCAGTTCTTAAAATTTTTTCAAATAAATAACTAAATTATGTTGAATGTAACTATAGCAATCCGATTTGATTCCTGAATTACTCGTAGGGACTGGGGACTGGGGACTGGGAAGAAGGCAATAAAGGTGTACTGAGTTTTTTTCACGCAATCAAATATGAGTCCTGTATGATGAAATTATTCGTAAATTCCCGTTAAAGATAGTAAATTACGGATTTCTTCACGCACACTCATAAGAGTTTTACCGAGATGGTTAAGACCTGCTCTATTAGCACCACAGCCCCAAAAAGAATCCGTTGGGGAGTTTTCAACCAAAATCTCATCGCCAGTCTTCAGGAGAACTTCTCTAATATCACTATGAGTGATAAACTTTTTGAGGACAGCTTCTCGCATAATTTCCGTTTTGACCAAATCCCAGTCTCGACGGAGTTGGCGAGTGCTACACCTTCCCAATGCGGCAGCTTCTTCTGGGGTTGCGGCAGCATGGATGAGGGGTATAATTGCCGCATCTATGCTGCCAACAAATTTTTGCGCTTGATAATAATGCTCAACCGTTGGCCAGTAAGTACTCTGGATATGGATTCCGTGGGGAGAAAAGTTAGAAAAACAGCCATAAGGCTGCCAAACCTTATAAAAATAAATGGTCATTTGAAAATTGCTCTTTTATATATCAATTTTATAGGAGTTAGGAGTTAGGGGTTAAGAGTTAGGAGTTAGGAGTTAGGGGTTAAGAGTTAGGAGTTAGGAGTTAGGAGTTAGGGGTTAGGGGTGAACGCTGTTTGACCAAAAGATGTTGAGTCAAGGGTGAGATCGCCATGATGGCCCCTGGCAATTTCACGGGCTAGGCTCAGTCCCAGTCCGATGCCTTCTATCTTGCGGGTTCGAGCCGGATCGCCGCGATAGAAGCGGTCAAAAATGCGATCGCATCTGAGTGGGAACCGCTATAAGGAAAAAATTAAATTATACCAATTTGAAAAAAGAATGCGACAAATAGACCATTTGTAGAGACGCGATTCATCGCGTCTTTACCCAAGGATGTATTGCAATCATTAATTGAATTGGTATTATCCATTAATCTTGATGAGTTCGTAGTAAGCACAAAGCGTGCTTAAAATTCCAGGACTAAAGTCCTTACTACAGACAGCACTCTGTTGGTAAAGCAAACCATTCACATTCGGTTAAAAATCGAAGGTTGTGCGAATCACACCCACATACTGCGTATCATTCCTGCTGTCGTTTTCTGGGTTGAGAATCACCCAAAAACCAGGAGTAACTGAGATATTATCATTTAGTCGATAGCGATAGAATGCTTCGATATGATAAGCGTTATCTCGATCTTGCCGGACATCACTGTTAGAAACACGCGGCGGTATCCCAAAGAGAATTCCCGGTAAGTTACCCCTACCACCCACATCGGGAAACGACATACCGATCGCCCCAAACCAGACATTGGCATTGTCCCCACTGTTCACAAATAGAGAATCTGTTCCACCCCTACCATTAGAAATATCACTCAAACCAGAGTTTTCGGCATTTGCCCAAATATATCCACCCCAAGCGTGGATTTGAAAATTCGGGGAGAAGCGATAGAATCCCTGTGCGCCAACAATATCGTTGGAAGTAGCAATATTATTACCAAAGGGAGCGTTTGATAATGCGCTACCCGTCCCAGCTGCGACATCGACGACTCCAGCAGGGCTATAGCCATGAGAGTAGGCAACACCGATCGCTCCTTGCTCACCATAATAGGCTAAGTGCGCCAGGGCGTTGTAGCCACCATCAAACAAGCCATTGCTAGCCGATGGGACATTGGGACTGCTGGCTAAATAGCCCAAGGTGAGAACTAAGTCTTTGGTAATGTTCCAGTTAGCGGCACCGCCCCCGCCACCTCGCCGGAATAAGGGACTATATGACCCAAATAGTGAGGGAACCCCATTGCCGTCATCTGCGATCGTGGGGGGAGTGACGGTGGTTGAAATATCGGTGTAACCAATGCCTGTAGGCCCAACAACGAAGTTAAGAGAATCACTGACTGGGAAGTAATAACGGATGTGGGGAACTAAAAGTGTATTGTTGCTGTCATAATCGAAGTTCAGGCGGGTCATTCCTGTACCTGTGGCGGCGGCAATTTGGCTTGTACCATTAGAATTCGCAAAGTTGCCAAATTCTAGCCGGACTCGCAATAAATCTTTCCCGGTAAAGCTACTCTCTAAGTTGAGACGACCCCGATTTGAAAAGTAGAGATTGGATTCATCGCGATCGCCACCTACTCTATTACCAAAGGTATCACTAACGGCGGTAATAATTTGAGCAGTCAGCCTAGTAGTAGTGGAAAACTGCTGTGCCTCCAATGTTGCTGTGTGTGCCTCTACGGTATCTACTCGCCCACGCAGAGTTGCCAGTTCTGCACCAAAGTCTTGCTGCAACTTTTGCAGCACTGCTAAGTCTTGCTTATTAACTAAATCGCTAGTAGATGTGGCAATTAACTCATTAATCCGATCCAAACAAGCATTTAAACCTGCGGCAAACTCATAACGGCTTAAGGCACGGTTCCCGCGATAGGTGGAATTAGGATAACCTGCAATACAGCCGTAGCGTTCCACCAGCGATTGCAATGCACCAAATGCCCAATCGGTTGGTTGTACATCAGAAAACTGGGAAACTGAGGTGACTTGTCCCTGCAAATTTCTATCATCTTCTGGAGATGCTGCCCAAACTGCTGGAATTGCCAAAAATAAAATAAAAAAGCTATGAAAAATAATTTTTAGCATTGGTTTATTACTTGATAATGGTTTTATTATGAATTTGTAAATAAACAACACATCCTTGGGTAAAGACGCGATGAATCGCGTCTCTACAAATGGTCTATTTGTCGCATTCTTTTTTCTAAATCACGACCTTTCGGGGAGAGGAATGGAAACGGGGTTCTTCAGAATCTACCGAACTCACATTAACGGAGTTCAAAGACTCATTAATGGAGTTCAGAGACTCATCTTTTATTCTTAATGCTCCATGCCCAATGCCCAATTCCCAAAGAAATTAACAAACTTTGGGGGTTTAAGTCCCCAGCAAGATAGGCAGCGCGTGAAAGTGTCGGGGTCTAAATCCCCGTCACAAAACGTAATTGCGAATTGCGAATGGGCGAAAAAGCGAATTGGTTTAATTCTCTACCGTCTAGAACGTCTGCGTAACCGATCAATGGTTACTGCCAAAATAATTACTAGACCTTTGACGACTAGTTGCCAGAAGTAAGATAGGTTCAACAAGGTTAAACCATTGTTGAGAATCGCAATGATTAATGCACCTAGAAGTGTGCCGCCTATAGTACCAATACCACCTGTGAAGCTGGTTCCACCAAGAATAACAGATGCGATCGCATCTAATTCGTAACCTTGACCTATGATGCCACTAGCACTATAAAGACGGCTGGCACTCATGATTCCTGCTAAACCTGCCAGTAATCCACTAATACCATAGACGAATAGCAAGACACGATTAACTTTAATCCCAGTTAATCTGGCTGCCCGCTCGTTACCACCGACGGCATATATCTGCACTCCTAAAACAGTTTGCCGCAGCACAAACCAGCTAACTATCACAGTCAGTAGCGCAATGATTACTAGCCAAGGAAATGGGCCAATATATGTATTACCCACCCAAGCAAAATTTATGTCACGGTTAATCAGCGTTGTCCCCTTGGCAACTAAAAAGGCAACACCCCGCAAGGCTGTAAGTGAACCCAGCGTCACAATAAAAGGTGGTACATCCAAAAAGGTGATGAGAGCGCCGTTGAGTAAGCCTAAAAACAATCCTGCTAGCAACGCAGCAGGCACAGCCGCCCAACTTAAAGCCGGCAGTAGTGATACCAGCAGGGCAACTACGGCAGAAACAGCTAATATTGACCCAACTGAAAGGTCAATACCTCCGGTGAGAATCACAAAGGTCATTCCTGTCGCCAGCACAATATTGATTGATGCCTGACGCAAGATATTAACGATGTTACCGCCGGTGAGGAAGTTGGGAGAAAGGAATGCAAATAAGATGCAGATTATTACTAGGATTGGCAGAATACCGGCAACTTCTAAGAGAGTGCTAATTGATTTCCGGTTGCCAGATGCGGGATTGTTGGCTACTTTATTGGCAGGCGGTCTGACTGTCTGACTCATGATTCTAATACCTCCGATGCTCCAGTTGCGTAGTGCATAATCTTTTCTTGGGTGATTTCTTGACCAAGGCTGCCGTCCAGTTCGCCTACCAGCTGCCCTTCTCGCATCACTAAGACGCGATCGCTCATGCCGACAATTTCTGCTAGTTCGCTGGAAACCATTAAAATAGCTACACCTTGTGCTGCTAATTCGCTCATAATTCGGTAAATTTCGCTTTTGGCACCGATATCTACGCCGCGTGTCGGTTCATCTAACATCAAAACTCTCGGTTTAATGGCTAACCAACGCGCTAGCATTAGCTTCTGCTGATTCCCACCAGAAAGATCCAGCGCTCTAATTTCCAAATTGGCTAGGCGGATGTTAAAGTTCTCTACCGCGTCTGTTGAGAGCCGATTAACTGAACCCCAGTTAACAACTCCAGCTTTTGCATCCTGCTTGAGTGTGTTGATGGCAATATTCTTGCGGGCGCTCATCTCCAGAAATAAACCTTGATCTTTGCGGTCTTCTGGGACGTAGCCAATTCCCGCCGCAATGGCATCACTGGGCGTATTAATTTCCAGTTTTTTGCCATTCAAGAATACTTCACCACTGGCTTTCCGGTCTGCACCAAAAATCAGCCGGGATAGTTCTGTGCGTCCGGCGCCAACCAGCCCCGCTAAACCCAGAATTTCTCCAGCATGAAGTTCAAAACTAGCCGGCTCAATCTTTTTGCGGGCGTCGCTCATATTTCTGACTGACAACACCACTGGGCCCGGATTCATTTGCCGTTGATGTTCATAAAAGTCTTGCATGGAGCGACCGACCATCATTTGCACCAATCGTTGGGGAGAAATTTCACTGCGTGTCAGACTGCCAATATATTGACCATCGCGCAGTACGCTAATCCGGTCAGCTAGGGCATAGATTTCTTCCATGCGATGGCTGATGTAGATAATGGCAATGCCATCACGCCGCAGTTTGCGAATTACCTCAAATAAATGCTCACTTTCGCGGTCAGATAGGGCTGCTGTTGGTTCATCCATTACCAAAACGCGGCTTTTGTCTTTCAACGCCCTGGCAATTTCGACTTGCTGCTGTTCTGCGATCGCTAAGGTACCAACTATAGTTTGCGCTGTAAAATTAGCTCCAAGGCTTTCTAGCACTTCTTCGGCTTCGAGTTGCATAGCTTTGCGGTCTAAAAGCTGACCTCGCCGCAACTCCGTACCCATAAACATATTTTCGGCAACGGTTAAATTCGGTGCAACATTCAGTTCTTGATAAATGAGATTAATCCCCGATTTCCGTGCTGTCGCCGGATCGGTAATTTTCAGGGGTTCACCATTGATGCGAATTTCTCCTTCATCGGCAATGTAAGCCCCAGCCAGGATTTTCATCAATGTGCTTTTGCCTGCTCCGTTTTCACCCATGAGGGCGTGAACTTCTCCTGGATAAATCGTCAGATTAACATTTTGCAGCGCAGATACACCATGAAATCGTTTTGTAATCCCTTGCATTTCTAATACAGGGGTGATGCTTGGTGCATCAGGAAATGAGGTTTCAATAGTTGTTGTCATGAGCAGAATCTCTAAAAACAATTAAAAAATCGGTATTGTGAGTTAGAAATCAATAAACTCACATTTGATGTCAATAGGACTTACGCAATAACTCTCTGAAACTCTTATTCCTTTGTGTCCTTTGCGCCCTTCTCCCAAGGGGAGACGCTGCGCGAATGCAGTTCGTTTTTTCATTATTTTGCGTAAGTCCTGGTGAAATTAAAACAATTCGCTTTTTCGCCCATTCGCAATTCGCAATTACGTTTTGTGACGGGGATTTATACCCCGACACAAAACGCGCTGCCTGTCTTGCTGGGGACTTAAACCCCCAAAGTTCGTTAAAATCATCACAAAATCATGTTTTAAAAACCGACAACTATCTTGGAAACTTCTAAACGTCGTCTTTTAACATTTAGAAATTTTTGCAAATGCACATATATACATCATGGGTATGTGCAAAAACTCTGTCAATGCATCAAAAGACTCAACTCAGATTAGAAATAATTTTTAATTGCAAATTCACAATTTTTATTATTTACCAGCCTTTTTCTGTGCTGACATTATCTTTTGTGATCAACTTAACTGGAATCAGAATGGTTGGATTAGCAGGTTTTTTACCATTTAAGATGTCGTTCCCAACCTGAACTGCTTTTTGGGCCATTCCTCGGGGATTTTGAGTAGCAGTTGCGGCATATAAACCATCTTTAGCTGCGATCGCAGTGATTGCTTCTGGCGCACCATCAACCCCTACAATAAAGAAATCTTTACGTTGTGCTTGCTTTGCTGCTAGTTCTGCGCCAAGTCCACTCGGATCGTTAATAGCAAAAACAGCATCAATTTTCGGAAAGGTTGTGAGCAAATCAGTCATAACTCTCAGTCCTCCATCCCGGCTACCATCTGCATTCTGGTTTTGAGAGAGGATTTTGATATTGGGATATTTAGACAATACATTCTCGCAGCCACTAACTCGCTGAATTACTGAGTCCACTGGCGGCCCATTAACTATTACTACATTGCCTTTACCTTTAAGGCGGTCAGCAATATATTTGCAACTAACTTCTCCAGCCTGGACATTATTAGTAGTGATGGTGGCATCCACACCTCCCTCTGCACCTGTGTCTACAGCAATGACAATTCTACCTGCTTGTTTTGCTCTTTCAACTATTGGTCTAATTCCACGTTTATCAGCAGCATTTAAAACAATGACATCAGTATTCGCAGCCGTAAAATTTTCAATTTGATTGGCTTGTTGGTTGAGGTCATAGGCACTGGAAGCTACAATAATGTTGACATCTTTTCCGCCAATTCTCTTCGCTTCTGCCTCAACTGCTTGTCCCATAACGACGAAGAAAGGGTTACTTAGATCGCCAACGGTGAAGGCAACCGATCGCAACTTTCTATTCCCAGTGGCAATTTTAGTTTCTGCACTAATATTGGTAGCAGGTTTAGTATCAGTGTTAGCAGCAGTGTTGCCATCGGGAGAACTATTTGTACAGCCTATAACACTGCCACTAATAATACCTAGTATGCTAGCTGCGATCGCAATCTTTCTCACATTCATATATCTCCTAAAAGTCATTTTTATTTATACCGAAATTATCAAACAGAATTCAGGAGTCAGAAGTCCGAATGGGCTAAACCTTAGCTATCCGCTGACAGAATTAATTTTGACCGAAAAAGCGGAAAGCGAGTCTTGCCTACGGCACGCTTTAGCGCAACGAGCGTCTGAATAATCTGATTTGAATTAGCGCTATTAATTAGCCTAAATTATTTGGTTTTTTAAAGCAAAACTATGAGCGCTACACTAATTTAAAAAATCACATTTTTTTGTGAAAATACATTTGGAACCGTGTGTAATAAAAACAGCTTTTAACTAAAATTAGTAGAAACTGATATTATCAGATTTGGAAATTTGTATTTCCTTTTAGATTATTTTAGTTTAACCCGCATTATTGCAAATATGATCCCAGTTTATCGAACTTTACAAAGTCAAAAAACTATTCTATCTCTATGGAGTTTCAGGTTTTGCCATTAGAGAATTGGCGAGAATTAATTAATTTTCAGCCAAAGTATACTTTAATAAACTTAATATATTTAACTCAAGCCTAGTTGAAAAAAGTTAATCCTTTAGATGGAAAATATTTGTTTTTAAATCTATCTTTTAGGGGTAGAAAGATATGGACTATTACCATGTATAAAAATCCTTTTGTCTGATTTTCGGAGTTTACTCAAATATGCCTAAACCTGTATTGAACTTATTTTTGCACACGTATGCAAAATGTATATTAAGTTTTTTTTCATAATTGCACATGTGTGCAAACACTTCTTCCTTCAAGAATTAAAGCATTTGTGCGATCGCTAATTCTCAGAGATTTTGATGCCTTTTCAATAGCGATCGCAGCTATACACATATGTGGATAGCTGTAGTAAATATAATAAGCTCATCTTTTATTCTACACACTCGTGCAAAGTTAATATTTTTGTCAACTTCACTCACAGAAGTGTTAGAGGATGTTTGAAAAGTTTTTCAGGGTTAAAAATTATGCCAATCGCCTCACCATAATGCGTATCATTGCAAGATAAGGGACTTCCAAGTAAAAAAATATTCCATTGCTATTGTTCACTGTTGACCGTTGACGGTTCACGAGTTTTCAGTCAACCAATTGGAGATTGCCGATTGTAGATTGGAGATTGACTGCACCCACCTTTCTATGCAGCATTATGATAGGAGATTGTAGATTTCAGATTTATTCCGCCCACCAGGGGCGGGGCTTGTACCGAATTCAATCTGCTTTTCTTTCCTCTACAATCTGCAATCTTCTGTGTCAAAAGAGATATCTTTTGATGGGACTGTTTGACCCGTTTGAGAACTTGTTTTCCTCCTTCTCGTTCACCCACATTGGCTGCGGTGACTAAAACCCTCAACACTAATCCCAAGGTATCGACGGTCATAAATCCTTTACGTCCTTTGGTCTTTTTACCTGCATCAAAACCAATCAATTTATATTGCTCTAAACTCAGGTTGCTCTTGTATGCTTTACTCATACCACTCTCTCCGTGCTGTTTATTATCTATTCACAGCGTATACTGAGAGAGCTTTTTTACAACGTTCCCCACTTTTCAAACAACCTCTTAGATTCGTCCTGAGGCTGATTCGTATCTGCCTGGGCATATCGGCTTAAAACTTGATTGGCATCCATATTGGCTTGCCTCGCAACGAGTAGCGTTGTCGCTGTATATCTTTTATTATAGCTATGTTTCGGAATATTTAGTTTTATTTCAGATTATCGATAAATAGTTGACTTTTTCCATATCTACCTTTATGAAATTGTGGCTCTTGCGCTTTGTCGCCAGACATCGCAGTTTTCCCTCAGACATAACTTTGTGTCCACCCTCTTGCGCTAAAGTTGCAAATAAACGTGCATCTAAAGCCAGGAGGAAAGAGTTGTGAAAGCAGTCTTGATGACAACAGCTGGCAGTCCCGAAGTTCTGCAAATACAAGAAGTGCCAAACCCTGCTGTTTCAGGGAATACTGAACTTTTAGTGCGTTTGGTGGCGGCTGGCATTAACCCCATTGACACTAAACTTCGTAGCCGAGGCAGTTTCTACCCCGATCGCACGCCGACAATTTTAGGATGTGATGGTGCTGGTATAGTCGAAGCGGTGGGTGCTAGTGTTCAGCGTTTTCGCCCAGGCGATGAGGTATATTTTTGCTACGGTGGCTTGGGCGCACACCAAGGTAATTATGCTGAATATACCGTTGTGGATGAGCTATTTGTAGCACGTAAACCCGCGTCTATCTCCTTTGCCGAAGCAGCAGCAGCGCCTTTAGTCTTAATCACCGCCTGGGAAGCTTTATACGAACGGGGACGATTGGAACCTGGGGAAAGAGTTTTGATTCATGCGGGTGCTGGTGGTGTCGGGCATGTAGCAATTCAATTGGCGAAACTCAAAGGTGCTACTGTTTCCACCACAGTGGGTTCTGAAGAAAAAGCTGATTTTGTCAAACAACTAGGTGCAGATCATGTAATTTTTTACAAACAAACAGACTTTGTACAAGCAGCATTAGATTGGACAAACGGCGAAGGCGTAGACTTGGCTTTTGATACCGTAGGCGGCGAAACCTTTCACAAAACTTTCCCCGCAGTGCGAGTATATGGTGATATTGTGACGATTCTCGAACCAGATGCCAATACTGTTTGGAAAACTGCTAGACAACGCAATCTCCGCATTGGTTTAGAATTGATGCTCACACCAGCGTTGCTAGGATTAGAACAAAGCCTCCAACACCAAGCAGAAATTCTCGAACAATGTGCCACCTGGATCGATGAAAACAAATTAAAAATTCATGTTAGCCACAAATTTCCTTTAAAAGAAGCAGCCAAGGCACACCAACTAATTGAAAGCGGTTCTGTGACAGGTAAAATTGTTCTACTCATTAGCGACGATTGATCGAACAATTTGCATAATTTATTTTTTAAACGCATAGGTACGCAGAGCTTAAACGCAAAGGTACACAGAGGGGTTTCTCTGCGCTCCTCTGCGCTTTCCTTAGCGTTCCTTTGCGTTTTTTTAACTCTCCTCTTCCTCCCCCTACCAACTTCAGCAGCACAAACGCAACCAGAACGCACACCCTTAACCCTAGAATTATTACAAGAACGTCTACGCACACCCACACTCCGCGAAGGCAATTTGACGGTAGATTTGCAAAAGATGGTGATTGATTTGCGCCCAGAAAACGCTAGCTTTCGTGATGCTTTTTACCAACTGATGCGAAAAGGACTAAATACAAAACCTCTGGGTTTAGACCTCAGCTATACCCTAATTTTAGGGGATTTTGTGGGCAGCGATTTAGGTTTAAGAACCCCCTTATACGCCCAAGCGATCGCTTCGATTTTCAGCGTCCCCGAACAAAAAGAACTAGAACTTTTGCGCTTAGTTTGTCTAGAGTCACTCACGAACTCCAAAGATTGCCGATCGCTTTTGGGAACCAAGTCAACTCCATCCAGTGAAATCGCGGTCTTTCGTGGTGTCTTAACACTAGTGCAAACTCGTTTCAATGGCGAAATGAAGTTCTCTAATACATTTTTTCTTCAGTCTGTGGATGCCCAAGGTGCAACTTTTCTCCAATCCACTAATTGGACTGAAACCCGATTTGCTCGTCCCGTCAGCTTTAGCGGTGCTAAATTCAAACAACCAAGCAATTTTCAGGGCAGTATTTTTTTTGAAAAAGCTAATTTTAAACAAACTCAATTTCAAGAAACTGCTGATTTTCAAGGCAGCATCTTTGAAAAGGTCGCCAACTTCAACCAAGCAAATTTTAAGCAATTGGCTAAATTTAATAGTGGGCAGTGGCAAGAAAATGCTGATTTTTCTGATGTCCGTTTTGCCAATCAAGCGCAGTTTACTAAAGCAAATTTTAATCAGTTCCTCCTTTTAACAGAAGCAACTTTTGAGCAAGCTGTCATATTTAGAGAAGTGGAGTTTAATAAATCGGTAAATTTGCAAGGTGCAAGCATTCTCAACCAAGCAGATTTTAGTGATGCGAGATTTTCTAAAGAAGCTTGTTTAAGCGTACCCGGTTTAACTTTTAACTCTAATCAAGCAAAAATTTTAGGTAATCCTGGTCAGATTGGTAAGATGTTTTGCATCCCGACATTGCAAGGTAATCAAAACATCTTGCGGAATTTGGGGCAAAATTTTCGTCAGCAACAACAAGTTGCCGATGCTAATGAACTGGAATACACAAAACAACAACTGCGATTAGTAGAAATGGGTCGCCGTTTGACGGCTACAAATATTAATAGTGCAAGTGTTGCAAGTTTGATTAACCTGGGTTTTTCTGCAACTCAAGCCGAAGCGATCGCCCAGCGTCGTCTGATAAAATCGTTTCGCAATAGCAGTGAGTTACTGACTTTAGCAGACATCGATTTAGAAAAATACACACAACTGAGTAAACGCTTAATTGTTGGTGAACCCCTTTCGATCATTGGGTGGTTACTGCAAGCTTGGAGTTGGTTGGGATTGAGTGTACTGCTGTTGTTGAGTGGCTACGGTACAAATTTTTGGTTAGTTTTTGGCGTGGGAGGAGTTGCGATCGCTTATTTCGGCTTACTATTTTGGCTAGTAGATCGCTATCGTCGGCTGCATCCTGTACCAATTATTCCCACATTTTACGAAACCATTTCGATATTAATGAGTTTTAGCGTTTTAGAATTATTGAGCTTACTAGCCATCTTTCGTAATGCTCAACAACCTTGGCTGACATTGGGGTGTCTTTTAATAATTATTGTACCCGTCCCAATAGCTTTATTGATTCGACTTTACCAACAAGGTCGTTATCACGATTTAATGGACGTTTCTTACTTCACAGAAGACGGCACATTTCGCCAGCTACGATTATTGATTGGACGTTTGCCAGTCATACCAAGGAATCAGACATTTCGGGAACGATATATGCCTCTGTTGTGCGATCGCCGTTGGAACTGGCTCAACTACTATGATTTTAGTCTCAACAATCTAGTTAAATTAGGATTTAACGACATTCGCCTGCGAGACGAACACTTACCTGGTATCATTTCTGCACTTGCTTGGTATCAATGGAGTTTGGGTTTAATTTACATCACGCTAGTTTTGTGGACACTTTCCCGCACAATTCCGGGTTTGAATTTGCTGATTTATCTGAAGTAATCCTTGCGCCTGAACTTTTTTTACTGCATTCCGTACTGGTGCTAAATAAGTCGGCACGATAAAATTAAGCTATGTTGAGTTTTATAAAAACCCTGGAACGATTTACTTATAAACCTCATCTAAGTTGAGAACCGTAGTTTTTGCCCTCACCCTAAATCCCTCTCCCAGATATGGGAGAGGGACTTTGAAATTATGGCTCCCCGAATCCCAGATTTGGGATTCGGGGTTGGGGGATGAGGGAAAATCCTTTTCATCACCAAAGAACTACAGGTTTCAAGATAGACGCGGTTTAGTCTCTTTCCTCAACTTATATTTTGTTGCATAAGGTGATTTTTAACGCCGACTTACTTAATATGGTGCAACGTATTGCAGGGTGCCAGTAACCGTGCTATTTATTGATATCAGTCTTGCGGTATAACGTTGGATAAAAGTGGTAAAACCCCGGATAAATGCAGATTAATTAAATATCTAAAAAATTGGCAAATTTATCAAAAGATTATTCATTGCAATTTAATATTTAAACAAAATTTTGTGTTTTTAACAAACATCTAAGTTAATTTTTCAAGTTATTTTATACAAAAATCTACAAGTTTGATAAATATACCAAAATATTTTTCATTGTCCTTCAAAATTAAATCATATAAATTGTAAGTGTGAAGTAGCATTGATTAAAAATTGATTATCTGCACCCTAATAAAGATAACCAAATAATCTAATAGCTACCAACTAGTTTTGCTAACAAAAAGACAGCAAATAAGTCACGAAATAAACTTAATTTCTGTCTATTTTATGTTGCGATGCTAGCAAGATTTTTATCCAAACAATAGCGAGGATTAATCCTAATGGCAGAAGATATGAGTAAGAGTGGTAGCGGTCAGTCCTCTACTAGTGGGAACGATGCGATTGGACAATTTGGACAATCACCCTTCGGTCGCTTGAAAGAAGTTATCCCTGAGAAAGACCTCCCCAAGATATTCAGTGGTGTTGGTAATCAAGAAGGTGGCGGTAGCCCATTTGGTGGTGGCGGTGCTGGCGGCGGTGGCAGTCAGCCTGATTTACCCTATGGCGGTAATCCTTTCGCTGGTGACAACTTCTGGAATATCTTTGCAGGTGGTGTAAACCCATCCGCCCCATCCGCAGCAGGCGGTGGTAGCTCACCCGCACGCGGCAACCCATTTGCAGGTGGTGGTAGCTCACCCGCAGGCGGCAACCCATTTGCAGGCGGTGGTAGCTCACCCGCAGGCGGCAACCCATTTGCAGGTGGTGGTAGCTCACCCGCAGGCGGCAACCCATTTGCAGGCGGTGGTAGCTCACCCGCAGGCGGTAACCCATTTGCAGGTGGTGGTAGCTCACCCGCAGGCGGCAACCCATTTGCAGGCGGTGGTAGCTCACCCGCAGGCGGCAACCCATTTGCAGGTGGTGGTAGTTCACCCGCAGGCGGCAACCCATTTGCAGGCGGTGGTAGCTCACCCGCAGGCGGCAACCCATTTGCAGGTGGTGGTAGTTCACCCGCAGGCGGCAACCCATTTGCAGGCGGTGGTAGCTCACCCGCAGGCGGCAACCCATTTGCAGGTGGTGGTAGCTCACCCGCAGGCGGCAACCCATTTGCAGGCGGTGGTAGCTCACCCGCAGGCGGCAACCCATTTGCAGGCGGTGGTAGCTCACCCGCAGGCGGCAACCCATTTGCAGGCGGTGGTAGTTCACCCGCAGGCGGCAACCCATCCGCAGGTGGTGGTAGCTCACCCGCAGGCGGCAACCCATCCGCAGGTGGCAGGGACCCTTTGACTGGTGCTAGTAGCCAGACCTATGGTATTAGCACAACTGAAATACCGGACGGGTTCACTTTGAGAGCTACTATTGACAAGCTAATTGACTCAAGGCTTGACAAAGAATTGGGTGGTGGACAAACCCCATCATTTAATAGCGGACAAGGACAAAACCCATTATTTGGTGGTATTGGTGGTAGTAGTCCAACCTCATCATTTGGTGGTGGCGATCAAAACTTGCCATTTGGTGGTGGAGATCAAAACTCGCCATTTAGTAGCGGTCAAATCCCATCATTTGGTAGTGGTCAAACCCCGTCATTTCCCGGTCAATAAATCCCGTTCGCTTAATAGAATGATTGCGAAAATCAGCAGATAAATAAAGGAGAACAATAATGAGTTCTTCAGTACATAGTATGCTAGTACAGCTTTGGCGCAAATAAACATACCATTCGATAAAGCTGAAAAGCATGTATTATCAGTGATGTGCCTTCTGCCTTATTGTACTAGTTTGCTATTTTACGCCCTATAACTCTTTAGAGCTGATTCATAAAGAAAATCTTAAGGAAACTAAAATCATTACTAGGTCTGAGTTTCAGCGAATAAGTGCATTACTGGCTCAAATTCCTGAAACGCCTACAAGACAAGTACTTTACTTGAGTTTACAAATTAGCTCTTACAGGTAAAAATCGAGGCAATGTTTTCTGTTACTTTGACAGTCAGATGATTAAAGCCTTTATTTTAGAGATATTTTGGGTTGAGCAAATTCATAATTAGTATAAAAGGTGCTGAATACCCCATAATTTTTTAACTAAAAATAGGAGAATTACTACCAATGGAAGAGTCTGCTGTCAATCCCATTAATAGTGGATTTAATCCCTTAAGTGCAGATGGCGTTAGCAACCTGTATAGCGGTAGTTCCTTTGCTGCCAATGGCAGTTTGTCTCCTGAAACCAGCCTGTTGACCGGTGGTAGCAACTTGTTATTAGGTAACGGTAACAATTCCATTCCAGGTGGCGGTATTAACCCGTTTGCAGGTGATGGTGGCAGTGGGCTTCAGAAATTAATCTTTGATCGATTAAAGTTAGTTTTGGGTGATAACTTTTTCAAGGATATTAACAGTACATTGGCAGGAGGTAGTAACCCGTTTGCAGGAGGTAGTAACCCGTTTGCAGGAGGTAGTAACCCGTTTGCAGGAGGTAGTAATCCGATCGCGGGTGGCGCTAGTAACCCATTTGCAGGTGGTGGTAATCCGATCGCGGGTGGCGCTAGTAACCCATTTGCAGGCGGTGGTAATCCGATCGCAGGTGCTGGAAGTCTGCTTCAACAATCGCCTTTCGATCCGTTGAAAGAAGTCCTTGGTAATAATTTACCCTTTAGTAATGGTGGGAATACATCTAATCCTGGTAGCCAACGCTTTAATGAGGGCAATGCACCAGTTGGTAAAGGTAACAAGAACCTTGGTGATAATAACGCAACTATTGGTAATTTTAACTCCGATTATGGCAGTAACAGCGCAACCATTGGCAATGGTAACTGGAACTTTAATAATGACAACGCAACGATTGGTAATGGCAACTGGCTATTTGGAAAGAATAACACAACCCTTGGTAACGGCAATTGGTATTGGGACGACGGAAGTAATAATTCAACATTAGGTAATGGTAATTGGCACTTCGGCAGTGACAACGCAACAATTGGAAACGGCAATTGGGATTTTGGTACAAATAACACAATTATTGGTAATGGTAACTGGGTTTTTACCAGTGGAAATGAAATTATTGGTAATGGCAATTGGTTAGCGAATACTGACAATACAAAAATTGGAAACGTCAATAATCTCAGCAGTTTACAGTTATCCCCACTAGGGATCAAAACTGATGTTAACAATCTGATTGACTCTCTTATAGGTAAAATAGGTCAAAATTTTCTTGGCTTCACAGGAGATTTTGATGAATCGAGTAGCCAAACCTTTAACCGCCTCATCTCTTCTAGAAGTGTTGGTAATGATACTGATATATCTGTCGATATTGAGCAACTTTTGGCATCACTCAGCCCAATTCAAGGAAATTTCATCAATTATCAGCCTGTGCAAAACCCTCAGCCTGTCCCAGAATCTGCTTCTTCAGCGCCGTTGGTAGTAATGGGACTCGTGTGTTTGCTGTTGTCACTATTCAAAAAACAACAACACTGTTAGAGGATGTTTGAAAAGTGTCAGTTTGAGCCTTAAATGCAACTCCGAGAAGCGATCGCAATTCCCATAACCCTCATTATCTCGTTCAACTTCTCGATAGCCAGAGTAGTCAAACATACCTTAGATGACTTTTCAAACATCCTCTTAGCGTAAATTCAATCCTTCTAAGCTGATTGCGATCGCACTACAAAGTTAAATTAGGGAACTCCAAAAAATAAATTATCCAATATTGTGGGGTGGGCAACATGAGCGCCCAGTTTATATGGCTCTCGTGTCGCCCACCCCACAAGAGTTAATTGAATATTTTTTTATTTGGAAGTCCCTTAATCCGTCAGCCGCCTTGTTAATGCGTGGGAGTTAATTGACTTAAAACTATGTCAAATTATTTACATCAGAGCAAGCTCTCGAAAAGCGGGGAGGGGGTTCTTAATTTACCAACTAAACTTTTGCTTCCAAAGACTTGAGTAATTCGGTATTCACACCCGATTCACGAGTCAGAGCAACTTTGCCAGTGCGGGCGATTTCTTTCAAACCAAATTTTTGCAACACTTGTACGATCGCCACCATTTTACCTGGATCTCCCACAACTTCTAAAGTGAGAGAATCTTCCGCCACATCCACGACTCGCGCCCGGAAAATCTGAGACAGTTCGATCACTTCTGAGCGATTGCTGGTACTAGCATTCACTTTCAAAAGCATCAATTCCCGCTCGACGCACGGAGTTTCGGTAATATCTTGTACTTTAAGAACATTGACTAACTTGTATAGTTGCTTGGTGAGTTGCTCGATAATGCGATCGTCACCAGGGATAACCATCGTAATTCGAGAGACTCCTCCTTGTTCAGCAGGGCCAACAGCAAGGCTTTCAATATTAAAGCCGCGACGGGCGAATAAACCAGAAATGCGGGAAAGAACGCCCGCCTCATCTTCTACCAGAACTGAAAGGGTATGTTTCATCTTCGCCAACAGAGGCTAGCACAGGATTTGAGGAACGCAGACACTATTGACACTCTCCGGGCTGAAGCCACGGAGATTCTTGGTTCAACGAGTCCACTTAGATGAGACCCCTTGCGGTATCTCACCCAGAGGTGGTTCTCTCCTCAAGCGTTAACTTTCGGTATGCCCTACCGTAGTTGGATGACTCCAAAATTTTGAAGTGTAAATACTGGTCGTCTAGTCCCCATGAAAATTTTACCTATTCCTGGAAAGGAGCTAGAACTATGGAATAGAACCCCATATTTTCAATTGTCAAGGTGCAGCGTAGAGCCGTTAGGCAACATCGGGTTTTTAAACAGGTTGATTACCCTTCCTGTCAACTGATTTTAACATCAAAGCACCCTTGCATAGTGCAGCTAGCTTTCATTACCAGCAATCAAGTCCGAAAAACGCAACGATGTTGCTGTTTCTCAGGTGTTTTCAGCGTCTTTCTTAGAAAAAATTGGGTAAAAATCATTCTGCAAGGAGGGATTTCATTGAATACATCTCTTTTCTTTGGCAGATGCGGCATTTTTGGGAAGCTTTTATACTCAGATTTGATTAACCGAGAATAGGACAAAAGTTTTTATGGGTTGGTTACAAAGATTATTTGGAATGGAAAAACCTCAAAATGCCGAAGTAAATCCTACTCCGCAGTCAATAGCGCAAACTCCTAGTACTAACACTGCTCCTACTGCTACTCAATCAATACCCCCAGAACGTCTGGGATTAAGCGGCGAATATGACCAAAGTGGGTTGGCAAAGCGGGTAGCGTTGGCATTTGATCAAGACCCCCAACTGGATGATGTTAATACCCTTTGGGTTGCTCAGACTGGTAGCACTGTGGTATTGAAAGGTAAAGTTCCCAGTCAAGAAATTCTCAACAAGATGGTTTCTGTAGCTCGTTCTGTGAATGGGGCTACAGATGTTGACACAAACCAAGCCACGATTGGCTAGGTTTGAAGCAATTCAAAATTCAATAGTGGCTGCGATGCCTACGGCGGGCTACGCCTACGCATCCATTGCATAATATTTAGGGTGTTAGCAAAGGTTGGCGATGCCTGGGGCGGGCAACTCTTGGAGAGGCTACGCCAACGCCTACGCTAACCCCACCCCTCAATCCAATCTAAAATAGCTTGGTTGACTTGTTCAGGACATTCATCATGGGGACAATGGCCCACATTTTCTAAATTCAGCACTTCCAATTTCTCGTTGTACTGGGCAAATTGGCTAGCAAGGGCTGGAGGAACAAACCGATCCTTTTGTCCCCAAATTAACAACATCGGAATTGTTAAGGTTGGTAATACTTTCTTGACACTGGGACTAAAGTTAATACCGAGCGTAGCTTTAAACAAAGCACTAAAAGCTCTGGCGGAACCTCTATCTTGGGGAGGCCCTGCTAAAATTTCTATAAGTTCATCGGTAATCGCCTCTGGGTTAGCGTAGGCCAAACCTGCCCAGCTACGCAGCACCCCAGGACGACGCACGAAGTTAAATACAGGTTTAAGAATTAATGGCGAAGCGACAATATTTTTAATTGCTCTGACAAGGGGTTGCAGTATAGGCGGAATAGCTTCTTGTTCTAGTGAAGGGTCGGGTAAACTCATCATCACCATACCCAGCACCATATCGGGATGAGTGGCGGCGGCGGCCATCGAAATCAGTGAACCGTTAGAATTGCCCACCAAAATCGCTGGTTTACGGATAAATGTTTTCCAGAAATCGTAAACCTGCTCAACCCAGAGTTCGATGCTGTAATTAGCTGCGGCTTTTTCAGAAGCGCCAAAACCCAGCATATCGATGGCGTAAACTGTGTGATATTCAGCCAAAACTTCTAAATTATGTCGCCAATGCCCAATAGAAGCGCCAAAGCCATGTAGCAATATCAGGGGTGTTGTTTTGTGGTGATTTTGGCGAGGGCGAATGTAAGTGTAGCGAGTTTGCCAGCCGCGCCATACCCAATCTCTTTGATTACCAACCCGTTCTTGCCAGTGTAGTGTAGTGGTCACAGTCTGCTTTAATTCATCAGCGTGGAAATACTATTATAAAACTTTGATTTTTCACCTGATGTGGATAAACTAACGCGAAACTTAACAAGAACAGCCCCTTCCTTACAAGGGAATGGCAGTAAAGTTCAAAGCCTCTCCCCTCTCTGAGGCTATGGTGTACACAAAAGTCTTGCCGCAGGCATATCTTTATTCATAAATCTCGCACTGCGTTTCTATCCCGCCTCGGAATGAATTCCGAGTCTCATAGCTGAAGTCCACTCAAGTGGACTAATACCATTATTTTAACCACATTTTTTGTAGGGGCACAGCAATGCTCATACGTGTCAACTTAAGCTAAAAATCGCTTATCTGTTGGCGAACTCACCC
Organism: Nostoc sphaeroides; assembly: GCF_003443655.1. NCBI lineage: Bacteria > Bacillati > Cyanobacteriota > Cyanophyceae > Nostocales > Nostocaceae > Nostoc > Nostoc sphaeroides. The sequence continues at coordinate 4,941,371 of NZ_CP031941.1, read as the reverse complement.
GCCCGTAAATCTTTCACCCAACGCTGCGGTTGTGCTTTTATGGCGTTGCATAAATCCGGGATCAATTGGCGGTTGAAACCATTGGAAATTCGTTATCAATTGTGCGAAATTATCCCCTAATTCAGCAACGCCCCTTTTATTAGTCCACTAAGCGTGGACTTTGGCTATTAGCCAGAGATTAAAATCTCTGGCGGGTGAGTGGGTAAGTGAAAACTTCACTGCAACTCTCTCGCTGATAGCCACCGCATCTATATAATTAAATTGATCAGCGCTTTTTGACTAGAAATACTACTAGGTTTACTGGATGTAAGGTAATATGTTACATTAGTTTTGCTAGATGTCCTGCATCTGTAAGCTTAGTATTCTGGAGATATGATGTTGCTCCATGCGATCGCCTACGGTGGGCGGTTACGCGATCGCCAAAGGTATTGCTAAATAATTGTAATAATATTTAATATGAGTCTAGGTTGTGTAATTTAGATTAACTATTGCAAAGAAATTCTCAGAGACTTAGTAGAATGACAAATACAAGGAGGCAACTATTTTATGGATTAGTTACTCTAGAACTGTAGACTATGTTTTCAGTCCTGAGTTATTTCCGTATTTTGCCTCTGAGCCATACTAATCAAGACCACACCAAATCCTTCATTAAGAGCTCCCACAAATCATAATGCCTGTGATTGAGAAGAAAAGAACTCGCGATCTGCCCCAAATTAACGAACGAATTCGCTACCCAAAAATTCGGGTAATTGATACTGATGGTGCTCAACTGGGAATTATGCTCCCACAGGAAGCACTACAACTAGCAGAAGAGAAAGAGTTAGATTTGGTGCTAATAAGTGACAAAGCTGACCCGCCAGTTTGTCGGATTATGGACTACGGGAAATATAAGTTTGAGCAGGAGAAAAAGGCGCGGGAAGCCCGGAAAAAGCAGCACACGGCTGATGTCAAAGAAGTTAAGATGCGTTACAAAATAGAAGAACACGACTACAACGTGCGTGTCAAACAAGCAGAGCGCTTTTTGAAAGATGGCGATAAAGTCAAAGCTACTGTCATGTTCCGGGGTCGAGAAATTCAACACAGCGACCTAGCAGAAGATTTGCTCAAACGAATGGCAACCGATTTGGAGCCTTATGGTGAGCTTCAACAAGCGCCTAAAAAAGAAGGGCGAAACATGATGATGCTCATCTCGCCTAAAAAATAATCCTCTAACTGTATTAATAGACCCACTTTGAAAATCCTCTGGCTAAAAGTCAGGGGATTTTTTGATGTTTCGTTTCGATGCAACATGCGCCCAAAGCTGTGAGGTTGTATAAATTTATCTAAAATCGATAATTCTGAAGGCTAAGTGGGAAACATAATACTCAGTTGCTCATGACTTTTGCTATTTCCAGGAGATAAGGGAGATGAGAAAGATAAGGGAGATAATACCAATTGAAAAAAAGAATGCGACAAATAGACCATTCATCGCGTCTCGATTCATCGCGTCTCGATTCATCGCGTCTCGATTCATCGCGTCTCGATTCATCGCGTCTTTACCCAAGGATGTGTTGCAATCATTAATTGAATTGGTATAAGGGAACTCCAAGAAATAAATTATCCAATATTGTGGGGTGGGCATCTTGCCCGCCATATAAACTGGGCTCTCGTGTCGCCCACCCCACAGGAGTTAATTGGATATTTTTTTATTTGGAAGTCCCTAAGAAAATATTTTCTTCCCCTGCTCCCCCTGCCCGATTACGCGGTGATACTACCAGAAAAATAAAATTGCATGGAACTGAAAAATCACTGGTTGGCTGCAAATAAAGTTGCTTTACCACGACTACGACTACTACAGTGGGTAAATCTCCGACCAGAGGAGAGCGAACGAACTCAACTTATGTTCTTTTTTTACACAACTGTATGTGTAGGATTGCGGTGGGCAGAGGATAGTACTGTGGCGCTCTTTCTGGATGAATATGGGACTCAGCTACTACCGTGGATGTATATTGCTAGTGCCGCCACCAGTGCAGGACTGGTTTTTTTATACTCTTGGCTGCAAAAGATTTTTCCTTTACGCCGGGTGATTGTGGCGATCGCACCTTGCATGTTGATGCCATTACTATTATTAGTTGTATTACGTTGGGGAGCGCATGTTTCATACCTGGCAGTTATTTCGGCATTTCTGCTGCGGCTGTGGGTAGATGCCCTTTATGTAGTTAATGACCTCAACACTTCCATCGTCGCCAACCAAATATTTAATATACGGGAGATTAAACGGACTTACCCACTGGTGAGTAGTGGGCTTTTAGTCGCAGATGTGATCAGTGGCTTTAGTTTGCCTTGGTTATTGCAATACACCTCGCTGAATAAGATCATCTTCATCGCCTGTATAGTAATTTTATTAGGATCGGGAATTTTATTCTATTTAACTCATCAATATCAAGCGGCTTTTCCTGAAACCCCACAAAGACTAGTTACTGAAGAACAAGCTTCACGACAGCGTTTTATTAAAAGTCCTCTCAAGCGCTATGTTTGGCAGTTGTTTGCTTTTGTCGGACTATTGCAAGTCATTGGGTTGTTAATAGATTTTCAATATCTGCGCGAACTAAAATCCAATTTGAGCGACCGAGAACTCGCTAGCTTCTTGGGTCTTTTTGGTGGGACATTGGGACTGTGTGAGTTGTTGTTGCAGTGGTTTATTTCCAGCCGACTTATCGAACGAATGGGGGTATTTTTCACAGCCACACTTTTACCAATCACCGTCGGCTTTTCACTACCAGGAGTGCTGGTATTATTGCATTTAATTCCCGCCATCCAATCGCAAAGCTTTTTTTGGGGACTGATAATTGTCAAATTCTGCGATGAAGTTCTGCGCTACACCTTTGTCATGAGTAGCGGCCCCATCCTGTACCAACCGATTCCAGAGGCAATTCGCAGCCGGATGCAGACTTTATCTGGTGGAACCGCCGAAGCGATCGCTACAGGTTTGACAGGAGGGCTAATTTTTGCAACTATATTGTTTTGTGATCGGTTTATACCCGTACCGTTGCAAAAGTGGGTGTTAGTAGCAGAAACAATGCTGATAACTGGCACCTGTTTAAAAGTAGTTTGGGAATTGCGATCGCGCTATGTTGAACTGTTAGTCTTGAGTGTGGCACGAGGCCAGTTGAGTGCAACCAATGTCGGCTTACGATTCTTCAAGCAAGGTGTAGTCAAAGCCTTGGGAGAAAAAGGCAGCGAGGCAGATAAACGCTCTTGCATTGAACTTTTAGCCCAAATTGACCCCCAAGGGTCTGCGGAAGTTTTAGCACCTTTACTAATCAAGTTAACCCCAGATTTGCAGCGCCAAAGTTTGGAAGTCATGCTGACAGCAGGTGCAAATCCCGCTTATCTATCCGCCATCCGTCCTTTGCTAGAACAACCCCAAGAAACTAACTCCGAAGTTTTCGCTCTAGCGCTGCGCTACGTTTGGCTGGCTGAACCAAATCCGAATTTAAGCATCTTAGAAGAATACCTGAACCCCCGGCAAAACTCACTCATCCGCGCCACCGCCGCCGCTTTAGTCTTACGCCAGGGAACGCCCATGCAAAAGGTAGCAGCTACCCAAACCATGCGCCGGATGTTGACTCATAAGCAAGAACGGGAACGGGTAAATGGAGTTAGAGCGCTCAGAGAAGCAGTTTATTTGCAAGCGTTGCGGATTCACATCCCGAATTTATTACAAGATGAGTCTTTACGGGTGCGCTGTGCCGTATTAGAAATGATTGCAGCAACCCATTTAGAAGAGTACTATTCGGCACTGATAGCAGCACTTTATTACAAATCAACCCGCACTACAGCAATATCAGCTTTAGTGCGACTAGAGAATGAAGCTATAAAGATGTTGTTGCGGTTAGCTACCAATATTTACAAACCAGAAGTAGTGCGAATGTACGCTTGGCGTACCATTGCTCAAATTGGTACTCAGGAAGCATTAGAGACTTTATGGGAAAACTTGGAAACATCTTGGGGTACAACTAGAGATCATATTCTTCGTAGCTTACTAAAAATACACAAACAACCAGGAATTAAAGGTTTAGTAGATCGATTTTATGAAAGTCGGGTAGAAAATTTAATTGAGCAGGAATTAAAGTTTTTAGGCGAGATTTACGCCGCATATATAGACTTGAAAACAATAGACGAAAAAGAAAATGAGCAATCCAGACAGAGAATTGTGATTGTCTCTGAATTACTGCAACGCGCCCTTTTAGAATTAGAATTTGATGTCAAAGAGCGACTGCTACTGTTACTGAAACTGCTTTACTCGCCAGAAAAGATGCAGGCAGCAGCATTTAATCTGCGATCGCTCTCAGTAGTAAACTTAGCACGAGGGTTAGAAATCCTAGAGCATACTATAACTTTGTCTTCAAAGTCTTTATTGCTGAATATTTTAGATAACCGACCGCAGCCAGAAAAATTGCAACATCTGGTAGAAGCTAAGATTGTCGAATATGAAAATATGATAGTTAGCGATCGCCTCCACAGATTGCTGATGTTGGGTAACTTTCTTTCTGACTGGTGTCTAGCTTGCTGTTTTCATTTTGCTCAAGTGACTCGCACGCCACTGACAAGTTCTGAGATTTTAGTGAGTTTGCGTCATCCAACCGGCTTTGTTAGAGAAGCTGCGATCGCATACTTGAATATGGTTTCACATCGCGTTCTTCTGCAAATCCTCCCCCAGTTACAAAAAGATCCACATCCTTTGGTAGCTGCTCAAGTTAAAGAATTAATCCAAAAATACCAGGTTGAAAATGAACAGCCCATTGAAGAAATATCTAGATATTAGATACAACCCGTTGCAATTACTAATAATAGTTTTATTACTCTTGGGTATCTTCTAGTGATAATTCTTCCATAAATATCGGTAATTTAATTTCTCTTACATATCTTTTGGAGCCAAAAGTTAAAATTCAGTTAGTCATTAACCAAAATATACCCAAAATTGCTGATAACTTTAGTGATGTGTTTTTATTAAATCCTTCTGGTAAATTAAGTTCTGAGATGAAAAAAACATATCACTACAAAATTAAGCCCGTTTATCCACCTGGTATGCTCTGGCGTTTAGAGAAAAATGGCACTTCAACAAAAATCCCAGCCCAAATTTCAACAGCACGGGAATATTAGCAACTTCAGGGTGTGGGTTCAGAACTTCTAATTTCCTCCACTTGACCAACTTCAAAAATTAGAGTGAATGGTTGCCCCATCTCTCGCTTGATAAATTCTTCTAATAACTGTACTTGCCGAGGTGTAACAGGTTCCCTTGCGCGAACACTCAAACGAACTTCTGGGGGATTTGTCAACCAATTAGTATTACTGTTAAGCAACTGCAATCGCCCAAAAGTGACAGTTCTATTTAATAATGCCCGTCGTAAGCTAGTTTCTAGTTGCGCTTGTCGTACAAGTCGAGCAAAACTGACTCCCAAGGGAATTAGCAGGATAGCTGTCAAAGCCATAGTCCAAATTAGGGGTTGACGGGCCCGCGCTATTGAAGTGTAACCTGCTACCAAAAATGTCACCATACAGGAGAGGGCAATACCTAGCAAGTTGGTGAGATAAAGTAGGGTTGCTCCTAAACTGAGTGACCAATTTCCTTGTGCCAAGCCTAAGCCAATCACACAAATAGGAGGCATAAGAGCAACAGCGATCGCAGTTCCCGCTAAACTAGTAGATATTTTCGTCTCAACTTTCGCGTAGCCACTGATACCACCAGCCGCTACCGCAATTCCTAAATCTAAGAGCGTTGGTCTTGATCTAGCCAGTATCTCGCTACCATAGCTCGGCAAACCCACTAGCAAACCCAGAATAAAGGCGATCGCCACCGCTAACAACGTGCCCAATGCTACAGCAATTATCCCCTTGCGAAACAAAGTAATATCTGCTTGTAAAGCACCAAAAGCTAACCCCCGAATCGGCAACATTAGAGGGGCAATAATCATCGCGCCAATAATCACAGCCGCACTGTTAGACAATAAACCTAAAGTAGCGATCGCACAGGAGCTAATAATTAAAATTATGTAAGCTGAGTCTAGAGTTGATTCTGCCAGCAAGTCTGTTTGTACCTGTTGGAGTTGCTCCGGCTGCGAACCCCGGCGGCGGAAATTTTTAAACCGGTCTCGAATGTTATTACCCAAGACCTTCCTCCTAAATACTTGGTTAACCGTCAAATCTTCATTCTTTGCTAATTAAAGTCTTACATTAATCTAGTCTCATCTAAAAATAGTCAGATGAGGATAAGGGTAAAATTATACCAGGAATTTTCTTATGGTGCTTGAATCAGCGATCGCCGAGGAAGTCATTACAAACAATCTCAAGCAGTTTCTGTTGGTGCTTTCGGTGTCTCTAGGTGTGGCGACACTACCGCAGATATTTAGCTGGTTTCGCAATATACCTTACACCTTGCTACTGGTGATTGTCGGGTTAGGTTTGGCGTTAGTCGATGTCCGTTTAGTAACCCTTTCCCCGGAATTAATTTTGTTCATTTTTTTACCACCGCTGCTATTTGAAGCCGCATGGAATTTGAAATGGTCAGACTTGAAGCGGGATTTAGTGCCAATTTGCTTGTATGCAGTGTTCGGGGTGGTAATTGCGATCGCAGGAGTAGCGATCGCTCTCAATCCAATACGGTTCGGTTAGGGTTTTTTGATGAAAATTCTAAATCACAAAGACGCGATAAATCGCCGTCTGTACAATAATTAATCCCTTTGTCTTGACGGCGATTTATCGCGTCTTTTGGCTTAACCGAACCGTATTGTCTGTAGTGCGATCGCTATTTTAGCTGAAACAGCAAGAAGCCTCTCACCTACCCGCAAGGGAGGTGATGAGATGAATTGCGCGTGAGTGACGAATTGCCCAAAAGCGCGAAATTAAGCGCAGCTTAATCAGCGTTGTTGGGCGATAAGGAATGAACATTTAAAGTCCTAATATATTCACGAATAATGTCTGTTTTGGTTCTTCCTGTTTGCTCTACGTATTGCTCTAATATTTTCATCTCTGATTGTTCTACACGGACATTTAAATTTACTTTTACCATTTGCATTGTAATGATATTTCCATTACAATAATAGTAGATGGCAAAGCCGAAAATGCTGGTCATCTTAATCTGTACCTTGAAAACTCAGAGTAGGGGGTTCTGCCCAGTAAGAGACATTTTTGTGTCGCCACTGTGGGTAGGTAAAACTCTGACAGTACAAAGGATTGAACATAATGCAATTGTTCAACTGTGCGGAGGGGCATCTCGTGCAGTATAAATAAAGCTCAGTTAATGTCCGACGGGATACCGGGAGTCCCTGAGAAGCCCACACTGTACGCTTGCGTCAGTGTGGGAGTATGTCACTGAGTCTGATATCACAAAACAAAACCCTGTACAAAGTTTTACCTTACTGTACAAGGTTGTCTATTATCCTAAATACTTAGGACAAGCTCTTTAACCGAAACGTCCACTGATATAGTCTTCAGCTTCTTTAGTTTGAGGAGAACTGAACATTTGGGCTGTAGGATTAAACTCAACTAATTTTCCGCGACGTTTGCCATGCTCGTCAATTTCTGTATTGAAGAAAGCCGTGAAATCTGCGACCCTAGAAGCTTGCTGCATATTGTGTGTCACCATAATGATGGTGTATTGCTGCTTGAGTTCTAAGCAGAGTTCTTCCACTTGGCGGCTAGAAATTGGGTCGAGAGCAGAACATGGTTCATCCATTAATAATACATCTGGCTTCATTGCGATCGCACGAGCAATGCAAAGTCTTTGCTGTTGTCCACCAGATAATGCAGTTCCCTTCTCTTTGAGTTTATCCTTGACTTCATCCCAAATAGCAGCGCGTCTGAGGGAATCTTCCACCAATTCATCAAGGTTACCTTTGTAACCGTTAGCCTGTGGAGCAAAGGCAATATTTTCGTATATTGACTTGGGGAAAGGATTCGGTCTTTGAAAAACCATTCCGATTTGGCGGCGTAATTTGACCGAATTTATCTTAGGATCATAAATGTTGCGATCGCGATAATTCAGTCTACCCTCAACTTTAGCTCCAGGGATTAAATCATTCATCCGGTTGAAGCAACGCAATAAGGTACTTTTACCACATCCTGAAGGCCCAATAAAAGCAATTATTTGTTTATCAGGAATCTTTAGATAGACATCTATAAGTGCTAGAAATCCTCCATAAAATACCTTCACACCTTCAACATTGAAAACGCTATTACCTTGTTCAATTGTGGCACTATCTGATTTACTTCTACTATTGCTATAAGTCATGAAAGCGTATCTCCTAATATCTGTGAATATATCCAATTAGATATTTAATTATCTAACGTATTGAGAAGCGTTGCCGGATATAAATTGCTACACCATTCAAAGCTAAAATCAACAGTAACAACGCAATAATTGTTGCTGCTGCTGCACTAGCAAAACCCGGTTCAGGACGAGTGATGTAACTGTAAATTTGAATGGGTAATGCCATAAATCTCTGGAACAAACCAGGGTCAAAGGTGAGAAAACCCACAGCACCTACAACAATTAGAGATGCTGCATCACCAATGGCGCGAGATACAGAGATAATCACCCCTGTCAAAATACCAGGAACAGCATAAGGTATGACATGACTGCTAATAGTTTTCCATTTGGTGACACCTAAGCCGTAAGAAGCATTTCTCAAAGAATCTGGGACGGCGCGAATTGCTTCTCTAGAGGTGACAATAATGACTGGTAAAGACAACAAAGATAAAGTCAATGCACCAGAAATCAAAGCCGGGCCAAAGCCAAGCAAATAATTAAAAACTCCTAAACCCAGCAATCCATAGACGATAGAAGGTACACCCGCCAGGTTACTGATATTAATCTCAATAATCGCTGTCCACCAAGCTTTGGGTGCATACTCTTCGAGATATAAAGCTGCTCCTACACCAATTGGGACAGTTACAAAAATCACAACAAGTCCCAACAAAATGCTGCTAACAATAGCAGGACGGATACCACCTTGGTCAGGAAAACGAGAAGGGGTATCTGTGAGAAATCCTGGGGACAAAAATCTACCTAATCCGTCTCCCAAAATATCAAAAAGGAGCAAAGCTAGGACAAATATCCCAATCATTAAACCGAATAAAAAAATTACTTCAAATACTTTTCCTAAGCTCTCTCTTTGGTCAACATTATCAGTAAATTCTGCCCCAGATGCAAAATAATCATCTTCTTGATAACTAGTAGCCATATTTATTACTCGTATTTTTCCTTATAACGATTAGCAATCCAGTAACTAACAATGTTCAAAGATAGGGTAAGCACAAATAAAACCGCACCGACAGCATATAAAGTCTTAAAATTGAGACTTCCACGCGGACTATCTCCGCCAGAAATTTGTGCCATGTAAGCAGTCATTGTTGCGATTGATTCTGCAAAACTAACAGTCAGCTTTGGCTGTAGTCCGGCGGCGATGAGGACAGTCATTGTTTCACCTACAGCGCGAGAAATACCTAAAATAATCGAGGCGATAATTCCCGAAAGTGCGGCTGGTAAAACTACTTTAAAAATAGTTTCTAGTTTCGTGATACCTAAAGCATAAGCTCCTTCGCGCAAAGAACGTGGAACTGATTTAATAGCATCTAAGCTAATAGAGCCAACGGTGGGAGTAATCATAATCCCCATCATTACCCCCGCACTCAAGGAATTGAATATTTCTAAAGGGATAAAATTCCGCAGCAATGGTGTCAGAAACAATAGTGCAAAGTAACCATATACTACAGTTGGTACTCCTGCTAAAAGTTCTACGGCTGGGCGTAAAACTGCTGCTACTTTGGGTTGAGCATATTCACTCAAGTAAATGGCAGAACATAAACCCAAAGGAATCGCAACTGACATAGCTATCACTGTAGTCAAGAAAGTGCCATTAATTAATGGCCAAATGCCAAAATGTCTCTCTGCAAATAGCGGTGTCCATTTAGTATCAAGAAAGAATTGAGCAAAGGAAACTTCTTGGAAAAAACTAAATGTCTCCTGAAAAATAATTATGACAATACCAAAGGTAGTCAAAACAGAAACTAAAGCACAAGCAAATAAAATCGCTTCCACAATCCTTTCTAATATATCTTCAGATATATCTTTGTCTAGCGATTGTCTGGGTAGTAAATAAGGATCGTCTTGAGAAGTGGAATTTTGCATAAACAGTTAAGTTCTGACTACAAATCAAGTTACATCTGAATGAATATTTGTCTAAAGAAAGTTTGTAATTGGTTCACCTGGTTTAGCTTTTTGAAATTTTGTGCCAGTTTCACCAGTTGCAAATTTTTGTTTTACCTTGACGTAAGCTTCATCAGGTAGTGCTACATATCCAGCACCATCTACCCACTTCCAAGAATTTTCTAGATAAAAATCTACAAATTCTTTGACTGCTGGTTTGTTATCTAAAGATATCTTGCTGACATATATAAACAGGGGACGAGACAAAGGTGTGTAGGTATTTTTGAGGACATTATCCAACGGAACTGGTTTTTTGCATTCTCCTTTGAGATTTTCGATAGCAACTAAATTGAGCTTTTCTTGGTTTTGAATGTAGTAAGATATCCCTACATAAGCCAATGCTGATTCATCTCCAGAAACACCTTGCACTAGCAGATTTTGATTATGACTAGGAGTGTAGTCGGTGCGCCCATTCTTGGCTTTGCCAGTAACCGCTTGAGTTAAATAATCAAAAGTCCCCGTATCCGAAGCCGGAGCATAAAGCTTTAGTGGTAGCTTAGGAAATTTAGGATTAACTTGATCCCAAGTCAAGATTTTGCCGTCTGATTTAGCACTCCAAATTGTGTTCATTTCCTTAATAGTTAAACATTTAGCAAAGTCGTTTTTACGATTTGCAATTACAGCAACGCCGTCTAAACCTATAGGTAACTCTACAAACTCAATATTTTTGCTTTTACATTTTTTTATTTCTTCATTTCTGATGGTACGAGAAGCGGTAACAATATCAATATCACCATTACAAAACTTACTGAAACCGCCACCCGTACCACTGGAAGCAACACTAACTTTCGCGTCAGATTTAACCTTCTGGTATTCTTCTGCAACTGCTAAAGAAATAGGAAAACCCACTGCTGCACCATCAATACTCACTTGACTTTTCAATTCTTGTCCACCGTTACAAGCAGTGATGCTACTGGCAAGAACCATTAAAGATGTGAATAAAAAGCTATCTTTAAATCTGCGATGAAAGCTCATAAATTATCAATTGAGATAAAGTAACTATACAAATAATGCTGCATTAAAAAGTCAAGTTTATGCTTTGCTAGCAGCTTGAACTTTGTCAAAAATTGCCCCATTTTCAAAAAACTTTTTCTGAATAAGCTCCCAACCACCTAAATCTTGAGAGGTAAATAAAGTTTGAATTTGCGCTTGTTTTGACGCTACTTCTTGGGTAACAGTGGGGTTAACAGGACGATACTGTAATTTGGCAAATTCCCGTTGAGCTTCTGTTGAGTAAAGAAAATTTACAAACGCTTGTGCAACTTCTCTTGTACCGTGTTTATCAACGTTTTTATCAACTAAAGCTACAGGATTATCGATGGAAATATTAACTTGAGGTACAACATAAGGCAGTTTCAATCCACCTATTTGCGCCAAAATCACCTCATTCTCGTAGTTAATTAAGACATCTCCCTCGCCTTTTTGGAAAAATGAATCGCTAGCTTCGCGGGCATCTTTCGTTAATACAGGGATGTTCTTATAAACTTTGGTGACATAATCTAATGCTGCGGTTTCGTCACCACCTGTTAAACTCACAGAACTCCATAAAGCTAAGAATTCCCAGATAGCAATACCAGAAGTTTTTGGGTTTGCTGCAATTATTTTCACATCATCTTTTGCCAAGTCTGACCAAGTCTTAATATTTTTGGGATTACCTTCACGAGTAACGATCGCAGCTACAGATTTACTGACAATACCATTTCTCGGATATCTGGTTTCCCAACCTGATTTAATCAAACCTGCTTGCTGAATTTTGATTACATCTAGGGGAAGTGCCAAATGTACTATATCTGCTTCTTGCGAACCGTCAATGACTGTAGCCGTTTGAGCGCCAGAACCCCCATAAGTCGCCTCAATCGTGACGTTTTGGTTGTGTTCTTTCTTCCAGCTTTCGACAAATTTGGGAATTATCTGGTCATGTGCAGCTTTGGTGACAGAGAAAGATACAAGTTTTAGCTTAACATCATTTTTGCTGGCTGAACTACTTCCCGAACAGGAGGCAACTGCTATACTCAAAAAAGTACCTATTAGAAACAGGCTGACAAAGCTTTGTACAGTACGTTTATTCAACCAATTTCTAATTGTGTGTTGATATGAGAGTTGTATAATCTGCAAAGCTTTCATGACATAAGACTGCATTCTCTCAGTTAGCAATTTACTTAAATGTGTGTATTGTTGCACCTTGCTCATCAGAATCACCCCTAAATCTACGGCATTTCTAAACAGATACCGTATTAGAGATTATAGGGTATATAGAATAATATTTATCATCTGGCTTCGATTTTTTTTACAAGTATCAATAGTAGGGTCTAAACTTTGCGTTCTGCCAAACTTCAAAAGCTGATTTGTTTACAGCATACATACATTATTTTTGTATAGAATTACCACAATAATTTATTGTGAAGAATTGGGGAAAAGCTTAAAAAGTTTCTCCCTTTTGTCCATAAAAGACCTCTCCCTGGTTTTACTACCCAAAATCTGTCCCTCTGCAAAGCGGAGAGCGAGAGAATTGAACTTTAAAGAAGTTCGTCGCACTTACGTAACATTAGTTCAGTTGGTGGCTGAGGCAATTATCAAAAATCGATATAATTCGTAAGATTGATATAAGTATCTTCACTAGTAATTCAGCCGTAGACTCTACTCGTATTGTTACAACCAGCTTAGGATAGACTAAAAGCAATTTTTGCAAACAATGGTAGAAAAAATCACAGCTGTCTTTAATGGCAAAGTGTTCTATCCGGCTGAACCGATCGCACTGCCAATCAATACCCGCGTGCGAATCAGTATTGAAATTTTACCGCCAAGTGAACATGAAACGGTATCATTTTTGCAAACGGCGCGATCGCTCAACTTAGATGGGCCACCTGATTGGTGTACCAATATAGATAAATATTTATCCGGTAAATAAAGTCTCCATGCATTCTGAAGTCTTTCTTGATACATCATTTGCCATTGCCTTATCAGCACCGAGCGATCGCTTACATGACCGAGCGTTACATCTGGCTAAAATGTTACAAGCGGCAGAAACTCGTTTAGTGACAACACAGGCGGTGATGTTGGAAATTGGCAATGCCTTATCCCAACAACCTTATCGTCAAGCGGCAATCATATTATTAAATTCTTTAGTAGCAGACTCCAAAGTAGAAATTATCCCCCTCTCCCAAGAACTCTACGAACGTGCTTTCGAGCTATATCAGGAACAAACAGAGAAAGAATGGGGATTTGGGGATTGCGTATCTTTTATTGTGATGCAGTATAGCGGAATCACGGAAGCCCTGACTGCTGATGAGCATTTTCAACAGGCAGGTTTTCGAGCATTACTACGAGAAAATTTGCCTTAAAGATTGGGGATTAGTCATTAGTCATTGGGGATGGGGAAGAGGGCTTGGGGACAAGGATAATTTCAATTTTAAAGCTGACAGACTACTAGGCATACCTAAACTGACAGTTAAAACAGCAGATGGTAAACCATCAATGTCAGAATACTGAGTCATAGAATGGGAAAATAAAGGTGAGTAATGCCTACCCCCAAACTTCCTAGGCCATTTACCCAAGACAGATAAACAGCAAATTTTATCAGTCAAAATCTATGACTTTGAACCCCTCCCAAACTCGAAAGCCACCCAACCAAGCGATCGCAGCCAAAATTTTTCACTGGTGTAACATCATTAGTCTATTTATCATGCTCACCAGTGGACTACAAATTTACAACGCCAACCCTGTTTTTGGGGGACGTGCAGGTTTGCACATTCCTCCGATATTTACTTTAGGAGGTTGGCTTGCAGGAGGTAGACACTGGCATTTTGCAGCAATGTGGATATTTTCGCTGAATCTCCTGTGGTATGGAATTTACATTTTAATTACTCGGCGCTGGCGACATCGGTTTGTAGGTGCTAATGACTTCAAAGCATTACAAAAAAGTCAAAATTCCAAACGTCTAATTTATGCTTGGCATCGGATTGTTTATACAGCAATTATTCCTATTTTGCTGCTGGCGTTATTTACAGGAATAGGAATGTATAAACCTGCTCAATTTCCCTGGATTGTCGATTTCTTTGGCGATTGGCAAGCATTGCGAATTGTTCACTTTGCCTCCGTGCCAATGGTTATCTTATTTGTAGTAATTCACTCTCAATTAGGGCGGAAAGCTGGCGGTACTGAATTAACAGAATCAATGTTTTGGTAAACAAACTATGGTCATGGAGATAGGAAAACACGGAAAATTGACTCTTTTTTTAAACTAAAAATATGAACTTTTTTGATAAATTGAATCGGAATATATTGCAAAATCAAAGCTTACTATTTGTAGGACTTGATCCAAATCCAGAGATGATGCCTGTGCGTTATGAATCGGAAGAACTCATCACTGGTTTGTGGAAGTGGTTGCAATTCATTATTGCTGAAACTTCTGATTTCGTTTGTGCTTATAAACCGACGCTTGGTTTCTACGAAGCATTAGGTATTCCCGGTTTAGAATTACTGTACAAAACTTTAGCAGCTATTCCAGCCCATATTCCAGTAATTTTAGATGCCAAACATAGCGACTTAAATACTAGTACCATTTTTGCCCAAACTGTGTTTAGACAATGGCAAGTGGATGCAATCACTCTGAGTCCCTATACAGGACAAGATCATGTAGCACCTTTTTTGGTCTATCAGGGTAAAGCGGTGTTTATTTTATGTTGTACTTCTAATCCAGGTGCAGAAGCTTTACAGCAATATCCTACAAACGAGTCACCCCTTTATTTACAGGTGGTAAAAGAATCAAAAACTTGGGGAACTCCAGAACAATTGGGTTTGGAAGTGGGAACTACAAATCCTGAGATTTTAGCACTTATTCGAGCGATCGCGCCTGAACGAATTATTATGGCGCGTAGCATCTGGGCGGAAGGCGCAAACCTGAAGCAAATTTTAGAAGCAGGTTTGAATGCTAACGGTGATGGTTTACTAATTCCTGTTCCTCAAGATATGTTGGGAAACACCCAACTATCTGAAGAAATCCAGTCTCTACGCACAGAAATTAATCAAATAAAAGCTGAAATTATTCACGAAAATTCCACATGTCCTGTGTGGTTTCCTGATGTTTGTTTCCTAAATCAGCACCCCCACCAGGATTTGATTTTACAACTTTATGATATTGACTGCATTATGTTTGGCAGCTTTGTCCAAGCATCAGGAGCTATATTTCCTTATTACATCGACTTACGCAAAATTATTTCCAATCCCCAAGTTTTTAATCAAGTTCTCACAGCTTATGAGGATATTTTGAAGAATCTAATTTTTGATAGATTAGCAGGTATTCCCTATGGTTCTTTACCTACTGCGACTGGTTTAGCTTTGCGCCTTCATTGTCCGATGATTTTCCCTCGAAAAGAGGTAAAAGCACATGGAACTCGGAGAGTCATTGAGGGTAACTTTCATCCTGGTGAAACAGTTGTAGTGGTTGACGATATTCTCATCAGTGGTAAAAGTGTCATGGAAGGGGCAGGAAAGTTGGAATCAGCAGGATTAAAAGTTGATGATATTGTAGTATTTATCGACCATGAACAAGGGGTGAAAGATAGGTTACAGCAAAATGGTTATCGCAGCCACTCAGTTTTAACTATTTCGGAAATTACTAATACTCTGTATCAAGCAGGCCGAATAAATGAGGAACAATTTTTAGCTTTCGCTGAAAGTTACTAATTGGAATAATGGGGAGTGGGGAATGGGAAATAGGGAATGGGGAAAGATTTTTATTGTCTAAGTAAGTAGGCGAGAATAAATCAAAGTAATACCAATTTGAAAAAAGAATGCGACAAATACACCATTTGTAGAGACGCGATTCATCGCGTCTTTACCCAAGGATGTATTGCAATCATTAATTGAATTGGTATAAGTTAAGTAATGTAAAAAATATTGAAATTAGTTTGTAGTGAGGACTTTAGTCCTAAAATAAGGACTAAAGTCCTCTCTACGAGACGCTGGGCGTAGCTTGCTTCCCCGCAGGGGTACACTACGAACCTTTAATTATTTACACCGCTCTACTTACTTTCTCTGGAGCAGATTTAATTACTCGGTTCAATCTAGTAACTAGAATCATTTTAGCTTTTAAATTAATTATGAATTTTTCACTGAATCAACTGCTTAGATGGTTAATTTTTACGCTGTTATTTCCTCTAGTCTTTCTCAATGGTTGGCTAGCATTTTTGCTTGTTAAAAATTTTCAACCTGTCGTAACAATTCTTTTATTAGCTACTTTGCTTGCATTCGTTTTAAACTATCCTGTTACCATTCTCCAAAAGCGAGGAGTGAAACGTGGTTATGCAGTAGCATTAGTTTTTATATCAGCAGTGATAATTATTGTTGCTCTGGGTATCACTTTGGTTCCCATTGTTTTAGAGCAATTTAATGAGATGGTGAAAGTCCTTCCCCAATGGATTAATTCTAGCGAAGAAAAACTTCAGATTTTAAATGATTGGTTTTTTAGGCACAAATTAAATGTGAATTTAAGTCAGTTATTAAGCCGATTAACTGAGCAATTACCTAGTGAATTAGAGTTTCTTTCAGATAAACTTTTAAGTATTATCATAGATACGATTGATAGTATCTCTGAGGCATTAATCACAATAGTACTGACTTTCTATCTGTTGTTAGATGGCCCAAGGATTTGGGAGGGGATATTTAAAAAGTTACCTGGAAATTTTGCTCAGAAGGTAAGCCAATCTATTCAACAAAACTTTCAAAATTACTTGATTGGTCAGGGAAGTTTAGCTTTGCTGATGGGAGTTTCATTAACATTATTGTTTTTGGCTTTTCAAATCCAGTTTGCTTTACTTTTTGGTTTGGGGGTTGGGTTTTTGAGTTTAATTCCCTTTGGCGATGTCGTCAGTCTTGTTGTAATAACTTTAATAATAGCCACACATGACTTTTGGCTAGCAGTGAAGATTTTTGCGGTAGCTGTTGTCATTGATCAGGTAATTGATCAGGCGATCGCACCTCGTCTTTTAGGTAAATTTACTGGACTAAGACCAATATGGGTGTTAATTGCTTTGCTTGTAGGAACCAATGCTGGCGGAGTCTTAGGTTTGCTAGTTGCGGTACCTGTAGCTGGTTTTATCAAAGATATAGCAGATGGTTTTAACTCTAGTTATTCTGAGAATCAAGAATCACCAGAGATGTTAACCGAAAAATCAATATTGCCATAAAATTATCCAATATTATCGGCGAACACGGCGACAGTGAGGTTCCTGTTTGGAGCAAGGTGAATATATTGTCACCACAGATAGAGGGCTTTATGCTGAGTGGCTGTATCAACAAATCTTGAACTGTGGTTGGCATCCTTTTATGCGGATTAACCTTCAGGGGCAGTTTAAAATTAAAGGTACTGTTTCTTGGCTACCTCTAAATCAATACGGTTCAGTTAAGGATTTTTGGTACTAATTTTAGACCTGTAGAGACGCGAAATTTCGCGTCTTTACCAAGGTTTTTGGGCTTAACTGAACTGTATTGACCTCTAAATACTCTTGTTCCAGAAGTTGGTGAGTCATTTGAGTCATTGGTAACTTGTTTCAAAAGTAACCCGATTGAATGTACATTGTTAGCCCGTCATGACGAGGGCTATACCGAACCTTGGTTAATTCTCACCGATTTACATCCCGAAATTGCGGATGCTTGTTGGTATTCGATGCGCTCTTGGATTGAATGTCTATTTAAAGACGGTAAAAGAGGTGGTTTTGCTTGGCATCAAACTAAAATGACAGATACCAAACGAGCCGAGAGACATTGGTTAGCGATCGCAATCGCTACTTTATGGCAGGTTAGTGTTGGAGGTGCTATTGATGCCAATTTGCCTATTAGTAGTTTAGACGAATTACCACAAACCAATCAATTAGTCCACTTAAGTGGACTTCAGCTATGAGCCGCTGAACTTTAGTTCTGGGCGGGATTGCCTGTCTGTATGACAATTTAACTCTGACAAAAATGTGGGTAAAAGAGTTGAAACGTATGTGGACAAAACTTGTGTATACACCGTAGCCCACAGTGAGAGAGGCTTTGATTCTTGCTCCCCTTCCCTTGTAGGGAAGGGGTTGGGGGTTAGGTCTGAGAGAAAGTTGCACACGGCGTTAATTTAGTAGACAGAATGAGCGCTTATACAAGGCAGCGAGGGGCTTATTGACACATTCGCTTCTCCCGAAAGTGCTTAGTAGAGCTTGGCTGAGATACAGCTACCATCTCAATTAATAAGACTTGGGGTAATATCCCATCGTCACAGCTAGGCAAACTTTGGCTATAGCGTACTAGTAGAATTTTCTAAATAAAATAATATAACTAATGTATAAGTTCTGTGATCTATCTAAGGAATTTAGCGGAATCAATGCTAATCATCCAGTATAGTTTTGCATGGGTTTGATAGCAGCTACAAGGCTGCTTGCTACCTTCAACCTTGTCCGACACACAGTAATTCAGCACATCATAGACTCAAAAAATGAAATACCGGGGTTTTCACATTTCTCTAGCGAAAAATTTTCGCCTTCTTTCTAAGAGCTATCTCAGAGATACTTTTACTTTACGCGTGGGAGCCGGACTAACAGCCTTGCTAGTTGTTTCTAGTGGGTCAATAATACTACCTGGTGAGGTTAATGCTGGTGCGAGTCACCTAGAAGGTATTGCCCCGACTTTGACAGCGCAAGCCCCTGCAACAGCCGCAGTAATTTACGTGAATCCAGCGACTGGTGCAGATAGTGCTGGTGCTGGTACAACGTCATCTGCACCCTACAAAAGCATAAGTTTCGCTCTAAGTCAAGCCCAACCAGGTGCAGTTATTCAATTAGCACCTGGGAACTATAACCAAGAAAGTGGCGAAACCTTCCCACTGTTGCTTAAACCAGGGGTAACACTGCGGGGTGATGAAGCTACTAAAGGTCAGGGGATATTAATTACAGGTGGAGGCTTTTACACTAGTCGCAGCTTTGCCAGACAGGATATTACCATCCTTGCAGACCAAGATACCACGATCGCAGGTGTCACCGTCACCAACCCAAATAGCCGGGGTACGGCTGTGTGGGTGGAGTCAACTAATCCGAGTATCAAAAACAGTACTTTTACTAACAGTGTCAGAGAGGGTGTTTTTGTTACGGGTACAGCCAATCCCAAAATCGAAGGTAATGTCTTTGTGCAAAACAAAGGCAATGGAATTTCCATTACTAGAGCTGCTCAAGGAGAAATTCGGAATAACTTATTTCAGGATACTGGTTTTGGTCTAGCGATCGGTGGCACTTCCACACCCCAAATTGTGGAAAACCAAATTGTCCAAAACCAAGACGGTCTTTATATCTCCGAATCAGCAAAGCCCGTATTGCGTAAGAATGTTATTCAGAACAATAAACGGGATGGTGTAGTAGCGACTGTCAACGCTTTACCCGACCTTGGCACCAACGAAAATCCTGGTGGTAATCTTATTCGCAATAACACTCGTTATGATGTGAACAATGCCACTAAAACCGGTCAAATTGTCGCTGTTGGCAATGATATCGATCAGAAAAAGATTTTCGGCTCAGTAGATTTTGTTGCCGCAACTGTTAACCCACCCCCTGGAGGGGCTGTTGCATTTAAAGATGTACCAGCAAATTACTGGGCAAAAACTTACATCGAAGCTTTAGCCTCCCAAAATATTATTGCTGGCTTTCCTGATGGCAGCTTTAAACCCAATGATCCTGTAACCCGCGCTCAATTCGCCACTATTGTCACTAAAGCCCTAACACCACCAACCAAACGCGCAGCAATCAAATTTAAGGATGTAGCAAGCAATTTCTGGGCTAACGCTGCAATTCAATCTGCTTACCAAAGTGAATTTGTTTCTGGTTATCCCGATGGCACTTTTAAGCCACAACAGGAAATTCCTAGAGTTCAAGCATTAGTATCTTTAGCTAATGGTTTGGGCTTAACTGCGAGTAATCAGAATGTCCTTTCCTTTTACACCGATGCTGCCCAGATTCCTAATTATGCGATCGCTCCTGTTGCTGCCGCAACTGCACGGCAACTAGTTATCAACTATCCCACAGTCAAGCAACTCAATCCTAATCGTGAAGCGACTAGAGCCGAAGTTGCTGCCTTTGTTTACCAGGCACTCGTCAATGCTGGACGTGCTCAACCAATTCCTTCATCCTATTTGGTAACAGCTCAGTAAATTTCTAGTACCGCATGGCGGAAGTCAAAAGTCAAAAAGCTTATGGAGCAGACTTTTTGGTTATTTAGAATGGGTGGTTTATTTACGCCGTACTGTACTAGTAGTCTGTCTCATAAGTTCTGATTGATTAGTTTGTTACCAAAACCCTGTAGAGACGCGAAATTTCGCGTCTTTACAACTTCAGGAATTAGGATTTTTACCCGAATTCGAGCGTTGTTGCCAACGCTGTTCCCAGCGCCAAAGGAAGACCATTAAGGCAACGATCGCTATTTGGAGAGCTAAACTAGGTATTGCACTCTCAACATTGCGTCCGGCAAGCACTTGGAAGAAAAAGACGAATGCACCGAGTGAGCCAGAAGCACCGAAAGCGATGTAGAAAAATTGTCGTAAGCCGCGATAAGGTGCGGCTATTTCTGCTTTGAGGCTGGCGTATTGTTCAGGGTTAAGGCGATTTTTGCGATTTTGATCTACCATGATTAAATCATGTTATACTCTTAGATTGTGTACGCCGATGTGGCTCAGTGGTAGAGCAGCTGATTCGTAATCAGCAGGCCGTGGGTTCAAATCCCATCATCGGCTTTGATGAAAGTATTACTTAACACTAAAGTTTGACATAAATCAAGTGTACAGTGACTAATTATTTCTCGTCGGTGACAGATTTCAAGCTTGGTGGATTATTGCAGCAGAGGAGTTGTGCCATTACCGTTAGTTGGGGCATTGGCAATTGCAGCTTGAGTAGGTTGAGTCGTAAGAACCGCTACAACTGGAGTAACTTTTGAACGCATCGCGGCAGTCCCTACCCTCAACTCTTAGTAGGGTAGGGACTGCCGCGATGCGTTCAATAATTGTGACTACATCTTTTTCGCTACGAACCAAAACATAATCCTTAAGGTGCGACGCCGAATAGCCCACCGCAGGCATCGCACTCTTGTTTTGTGTAGCATTTACTACTTATTAATGGTCTATTGCATTAATTTTGATGAGTTCGTAGTAAGCACAAAGCGTGCTGAAAAATCTAGGACTAAAGTCCTTACTACGAACTTTTTCACTTATCAAAACTTTTGCGATAGACTACTAGCCCCTGCCAAACACACTGCCAAGGGCACGCGCCATATTTTGCGGTTGCATTGCATCCATTGCGGCGGTGGGTTCGTAGCCGCAGTGAACCATGCAATCGGCACACTTGGGATTACCACTCTTCTGGCCGTATTGACTCCAGTCAGTTTGTGCTAGTAATTCCCTGAAGGTAGAGTAATAACCTTCGTTCAGCAGATAGCAAGGTTTTTGCCAGCCGAGAACGCTATAGCTAGGGCTACCCCAAGGCGTGCATTCGTAGTCTTTTTCACCGGTGAGAAAATCTAAGAAAAGCGGATTGTGATTGAAGTTCCAGTTTTTTTCACCAGCTTTGTATGGAGCCAGAATTTGCCGGAAGAGGGCGCGTGTTTGTTCTCGATGCAGAAAATGATCTTGATCTGGTGCCCACTCGTAACTGTAGCCGGGAGAAATCATCATTCCGTCAGTATTTAGTGTGTCCAGAAAGTCGAAGAACTCTTGCATATCTTCAGGTTGAGTACCCTCAAAGATAGTGGTGTTAGTGGTGACACGAAAGCCTTTAGCTTTAGCGGCGCGAATAGCTTTAACAGCAATATCAAAAACACCTTTGCGATCGACACATTGATCGTGCAACTCCCGCATTCCATCTAAATGCACACTAAAAGTCAGGTAAGGAGAAGGTTGAAACTTATCCAGGCTCTTTTCTAACAACAAGCCATTGGTACACAAGTAAATATATTTCTTGCGCTCAATTAATCCCTGAACAATTTCATCAATCTGGGGATGTAGGAGAGGTTCTCCCCCAGGAATTGAGACAACCGGTGCGCCACACTCTTCCACTGCGGCAAAGCACTGTTCTGGGGTGAGATTTTGCTTTAAAATTTCCTTTGGATGTTGGATTTTACCACAACCAGTACAGGCTAGATTACACCGAAAAAGAGGTTCCAACATCAATACTAAGGGGAAGCGTTTACGTCCTTTCAAACGCTGGGTAACAAGATACTTCCCAATATCCATAGCTTGTTGTAAATTAACTGCCATTGTTGCGATCGCTCCTCTTTTAGATATAAATACACCACGTTTTCAACCCCAAGATTTATCTGTGGGGTCTTCAATTTTTAATTCTCCAGAGGGGTTGACATACCCCTGAGCAACAAACCAATCTACAGCATCCTTAAGTGCCGCTTTTAGCGGAGATTGAGGTAGACCTAACTCTCGTACAGCCTTAGCGGCATTGTAATACATAGGTTGTTTCGCCATCCGAACCCCATCCAATGGCACTGAGGGCGATTTCCCCAAGGGTGCGAGAATCTTTTCATCAACCCAGGCAACACTAAGGGGTAACCAAGCGGGTACTGTTCGTTGAGGTGCTATTAAACCTGTGATATCGGCGAGTTGTTCGAGTAGTTCCTTGAGACTGAGGTTTTGATTACCTAAGATATAGCGATCGCCTGATTTACCCCGTTGCAAAGCCAGTAAATGCCCCCATGCTACATCCCGCACATCGATAAAATTCAAACCAGTATCTAAGTAAAAGGGCATTTGCCTTCGTAAAAATCGTAGAATTATATCACCTGTGGGGGTAGGTTTGATATCCAACGAGCCAATCGGGCTGCTGGGATTTACTATAACTACCTCTTGACCTTTAGCAAAGGCTTGTATGGCTTCTTGTTCAGCGAGAAACTTAGATTTTTTGTAGTCACCAACCAACTTTTCTAAGGGACTCTGATGTGTTTCATCCACAACTTCCCCAGATGATCCTACCCCAATTGCCGCTACCGAACTAGTATAAACCGTGCGCTCAATGCCAGCTTTGCGGGCTGCTGCCAACACATTGCGCGTACCCAGGACATTGTTATGGTGGAGTAACTCTCGGTCTGTTTGCCACAGGGAATAATGGGCTGCTACATGAAATAAATATTCACAACCTCTCATCTGTTGCCAGAGATTTGGATCGTTCAAATCGCCTTTGACAATTTCCACCTCCAAACCGCGTAGATTCTCCAAATTGCTGTTTGAGCGCACCAGGGCTTTGATATCATATCCTTGTTGGAGTAACAACCGTACTAAGTGGGCACCAATAAAGCCCGTACCCCCAGTCACAAAAACTTGCATCAACCTTTCTCCCTGGTCTGAAATCGGGGAAACCAATCATCTAAAATGGCGTAGACTACCGGCACAACAATCAAACTGAGGATAGTTGAAGTTACGAGTCCACCAGCGATCGCTACAGCCATAGGCGATCGCAATTCCGAACCAGCCCCAAAACCTAATGCGATCGGTAGCATTCCTAAAAGTGTAGAGGCAGTGGTCATCATAATTGGTCTGAGGCGCACTGGCCCCGCCCTGAGAATCGCCTCTGTGCGGTCTAATCCAGATTTGCGGAGTTGGTTGATGTAATCTACCAGTAAGATGGCATTTTTGTTTGCTAGTCCTAACAAAAATACAAAGCCAATCAGTGAGATCATGCCAAAGTCACTCTTGGTGAAGAGTAAAGCCAACATAGCGCCGACAATTGACAAGGGCAAAGAAACACCAATAACTACTGGGTCTATCCAGCTTTTGAATAGCAGAATCAGTACCACGACAATGCACAGTGCTGATAAAAGCAAAGTACTACCAAAACTACTAAATACTTCACCTTGGCGGGCAGAATCTCCTCCCAAGTCTAAAGTTACACCAGCAGGTAATACTGCTTTTGCTTGTTCCACTATTTGGTCTGTGGCACTACCCAAGGACAAATCTTTGCCCAGATTGGCACTAATATAGGCAACTCTTTGATTGTTGAGCCGCTCAATTTGAAAAACTGTACCCTGTGCATTAGTTTCACTTGTGACAGTGACATCAGCAAATCCCGGTAGTTTTTCGATACGCTCTTTAATTGCCTTGGCAGCTTTGCTGAGGCTTTGGAGGTTATCGCCTCGTAGTGATGCCTGTAAGGGTTTTTGTCCACCAGTGTCAACAAATTGAATATCTTCCACGCTGGTACTTACACCAGGGAGATTAGGCAAAGATGAGCGTAATTGGTCTTGTACTTCCCCAGTCTTGATGTTGCGGTTTTCTTTGAGCTTCACATAAAGCGTACCTTTATTTGGCTCACCCTCACGAGAACCAACAGTAGTAAACACAGTTTCCACTACTGGAGATTTTCTCACCACATCTTCTAGTTTTTTGGCAACCTCTAGAGAATCATTCAAAGGGTTGGGGATGGGAATTGGGGATGAGAGAGATAGGGGAGATGGGGGAGATGAGGGAGATGAGGGAGAAATTCCTGCTCGTCCTTGCAAAAATTGCTCAGGGATTTTTGGTAAGGGGGCGGTATAAGTAATATTGAACTCGCCGCGATCTAATTTAGGAATAAACCCTTTGGGAATGAATAGACTCAGTGCCATACCTGCAACAAAGCTGAGTATAGCTAAGGTGACGACTGTTTTGCGGTGGTTTAAAGACCAGTGGAGTAAGTTTCTGTAATATTGAGTAAAATTCGCCCAGGTGTTTGTTTCCTGGCGTCGGGGAGTTGAAGTAGCAGGTTTTAACCAGTAGGTAGCTAAGGCGGGTGACAAAGTACGCGCAACCAATGTTGAAGCAATCATCGCTGCTGAAACCGTGATTCCGAATGGCTTAAAGAACTGCCCGATTACTCCTCCCATCAAACCAATGGGTAAAAAAACCGCTACTGCTGTAGCAGTGGTGGCGACGACTGTTAAGCCAATTTCATCTGTAGCTGAAAAGGCGGCTTGGCGGGGAGTTTCCCCCTCTTCGATGTGCCGCATGATGTTTTCGACATCGATGATCGCATCATCAATTACACTACCGATAACTAAGGCCAAGGCCAGCAGCGTAATCGTCTCCAGGTTGAAGCCGAAAATCGCCATGACGATAAACGTCGCCAACAAAGACGTAGGAATCGCTAAGGCAGAAATTAGGGTGGCTCGCCAATTCCATAAAAAAGGAAAAATTACCACTATTGACAACAAAATTGCTTCCATCAGCGCATCAATTGTTGACTTGGTGGCTTGGCGGATATATTCTGCTTGGGTGGCAGCTAAGGTGAGTTTGACATCCTTGAGGGTAGAGCGTAGCCTTTGGACTTCTTTCTCAACTCGACTCACTACTTCCAAAGTGTTAGCATTGCCACGTTTGATTACCTGAAATGCCAGTGCATCTTGCCCATTGAATCGGACTAATGTTGCACCTGCTTGGGGAATAGCTGCACTCGCATTCAATGGATTTACGGGAGGAGTTGCAGTAGCACCACCCAACAGTGAGACTTTTAAGACACCTGGCAGTTTAGCGATCGCACTCACAATCTCGTCTTTCGCCAACTTTGTCAAATCTGTAAGATTCCGCGTGGGACTCTCAATGGCATAACTAATGGCGGCTGACTCATTTAAATTCAGGGGAATAATTTTAGAAGTCGCTCCTTGAGGTAGAGTCAACTGCTTGAGGGCAGTTTCAACTTCTTTGGTTGATGTTTCTAAATTCGTCCCAACGGCGAAAGAAAGAGCAACGGCTGTTTGACTAGGATAAGTGGATGAGCGAATATTCTCCAGTCCTTCTAGGGAGCGGAGGCGTTCTTCCAGGGGTTTAGTGAGCTTCGCCTCTGTATCCAGGGCAGTTGTCAGGGGGGCTGTAGCATTCACAACCACCACTGGAAAGGTAATATCTGGAAACAAAGCATACTTGAGGGAACTGAAAGCCAGAACACCAGCTACCGTTACGGCAATCCAAAAACTCACCGTCAGCCACGAATATTGAATCGCCAATTTAGAAATATTGAAGACTTCTCGTGCGGATTTGGAGTTATGAAGTTTTACCATCTTGGAAAATTATCGTGTAGGTGACACAATTATTTAGTCATGCTACAGCAATCACCTTCGGTTTGCGAATTTTTGTTACTACTAAACAGCAATATTACTTATTGTTACTCAGATATGACCCAATCTTTAATACAAAAGGAAACTTCAAAGATGAAACTTGGTTCTGTTGAGCATAAGGAATTATTCTGTCAGAGCTTTATGGAAAGCTACAGGGAATACGATCCTGAGAATCTGCCATGGCCAGATTTGGACGATACAGCCTTGACTTTGCTACGCAGTATTCCCTTCTGGGATAAAGCTTTGGATACAGAGCGACAAGCCGGAGCAGTAGTTAGTGGTTACGCAGCGATGGTGAATGATCCTATTTTACAAAATACGATCGCTCTCCAAGGTAAAGAAGAATTACGCCACGCCCGCTTACTTCAAACATTAATTGACCGTTACGGTATCCAAATACCAAAACGTCAACCTATTGAAGTTCCCCAAAATATTGAGCCAGTCTTTACGCACTTTGGCTTTGAAGAGTGCCTGGATACCTTCTTTGCTTATGGGCTATTTGCGATCGCTCGTGAATCTAATGTGTTTCCTGAGTCAATCTTCACAATCTTTGATCCGATCATTGACGAAGAGACACGCCATATTGTCTTTTTTGTCAACTGGTTTACCTATACACAAATTCATCGTGGTCAGGGATTTACGCCTCTGCGGAGTATCAAAACCCTCTGGTACTACGGCAAGGCACTCAGTAATTTGATTGCCGTCTTTGGCAATGATGACCCTAGTAAGACTGGCTTCGCCGTTACGGGTACTGACGTTTTTAGCAAAGACCTCACAATCGAAAAGTTTCTCAGCATTTGTCTATCAGAAAATCAGCGCCGGATGAGCAAGTATGATCCGCGACTACTGAAACCGCAATTACTACCCAGACTTGCCAGTATCGCCCTCCGCATCCTTGAGTTAATACCCAAACGTAAACTTGAAACTGTCGAGAGGGCTAGTGCCTAATTTTTTGCCCACTACCACAATTCTGGTACCTCAGGGAGCAGAATATAAAGCTGTCTGTCGCGGATTAAGCGGCATTACTGGTTCCATCCCAACGATAGTAGCTATACCTGTTGGGATGAAGCCTTTACTTAAATACCTACAACAAGGACAATTTTTAGCTCCATCCAGAGTGCTGATTATGGGTATATGTGGTAGCTTGAGCGATCGCTATACAGTTGGTGATATTGTCCTGTATGAAGATTGTGTTTATCAAGGGAAGCGGCTAGAGTGCGATCGCACTTTCACAGCACAATTACACTCTGCAATATCAGAAAAAGCCTCATTAGTCAAGTCTATGACAAGCGATCGCGTAATTTCGTCTGCTGCCGAAAAACGCTATTTGGGTGAGACTTTGGCAGCTGATGTTGTTGATATGGAAGCATTTACCGCCCTAGAGTTTTTCAATGCAGATGGAGTTGCAGTGGCAATGCTGCGAGTAGTCAGCGACGATTGTCAGCACAATATCCCCGATCTCACACCAGCAATTAACTCTGATGGCTCCCTAAATCCTTTGCCTTTAGCGATGGCAATGCTTCGACAACCTCTTGCAGCTATTCGGCTGATTCGAGGTTCATTAACAGCATTAAAGGTGTTACAGGAAGTTACAAATCGACTCTTTTCTAGCAATCAATAGGCGACTAGAAGTCGCTACTACACAAACTTTCGTCCACCTCCGTGGACTAATACAAAATCAAAGGTTTGCTAATCTGCGGAGGCAGATTTTGTCTCATGTAGTCAAACTAGTGCGACTTCTATAGCAATCCTAAATCATTCATGAAAAGTTAGATCCCCGACTTCTTTAAGAAGTCGGGGATCTGGACACTGCGAATTTTCACAAATCAGATAGGATTGTTATAGCTGCCAGGGCTACTCCTTTTGGGAATGGAAGGGACAACCCCCTGCGGTTAATTTTTGAAGAAAGACATTATTATCAAAATAATGCTCTAAAGACTCAATCTTTAAATCATCACTCAGGCGAGCAATACTAACTCCTACGATTTCTATTGTTTCTCCTGTGGGTGCATAGTCTTTATAGGAACCATTAAATGTTCCCCAATGTCGCCACTTAAAAGTAACATTAGGTGGCCCCGAAAGAACTTCTGTTAATTCCCAAAGGAAGCCATTAGCAAAAGCATTATGAAAAACCTCAAATGAAGATTCAAAGGTTTCTGTTTCAGAGCTATACTGCTCACTTTCACCCAGGAACAGATTATAAGTACCTTCGACTGCGACATCCTGAGCAGTATATTGTTGTCCTCCATTGGTACTCATCTTAAACTTATCAGTAACAATCGAAAGCCACTGTTGAGGATTAGATTTATTAGAAGCTTCCATCTCAAAATTTCGGACTAAGTTTTGTGCGATTGCTTCTAAAGAACCTTCTGGATGCTGAAATTGACTCTCTTGATGAAGAAATTCATTGGTGTAAGAATAATCCGGGCGTTTTCCTTCTCGCCACTGTACTTCTTCATCATGAGCAATGACTATATCTCTATCTTGTACCCAGAGCGGCAATTCTGTAGTTTTTTCGCTACTCATACAAGTTGACTGGCTATAAACATCGTTTTTCAGAATAAAGTTTTATGGATACAAGTAAATCAAAAAATCTAAAAAAGTAAAAAATATTTATAATTAACTCAATCAACTTGACTTTTTGCACAAATCCGAATAATACCAATTATCTAATAGGCTGCACAAAATTAGGCTTGGCCAGACTTGAAGCTTAACCCAGATTTATCGCAATAAGAGAAGAAAAAGGGGTCAAAAACTGGTTTTGAGCCTCAGTATGCTTTCAAAATTCAAGCCGGAATTTTATATGGTCTTTGATATCACATGAAGACAAACTAATAAATATTAATAGAATATCAGCATTAATCTAGCTACGTATTAATGCTGACATTCCTTATTAAATAAGTTTTACAGAAACTTTATCGTTATATATATCAAGTAGAAAACTAAATTGGGAAGCATAATATATAACCTTATGAGGGTTGGGTTCCACGAGAGCTTATTCCACTAAATTGCGAATTAAAAACACTTTTTGTCAGAATAGCTCGGAACTAATTTGCTCTCCTATCAAAAATTATTTATGAACCTCAATCACAAACTCTACCTCTACTCATTCCTAGCTAATTTAGGATGGCTCAAGAAAAGTTACACCGCTAAAATTATGTTGGTGGCATTTTTGGGCACTCACGTACCACTTTTGACTTTACTTTTGAGTTTCGTCATCTCAAACTCCTATTCTTGGGAGATGGCAGCGCGAGTTATGATTATTGCTCTGTTGGCGACGTTAGCGGGTACAGCCGCCACCCTCTACGCGCTAAACCATCTGCTCAAACCGGTCATTGTGACATCTGCTGCATTGCAACATTATCTGAACACCAAAACTCTACCTGAATTGCCCACAGAATTTGCTGATGAAGCGGGTACATTGATGGCAGATACCTCACGAACTCTTCACAAATTAGATGAGTTAATTCACCACATCACTAATTATGATAACTTGACTGGATTGCCCAATTGTGATTTATTCTGTGATCGCCTCCGTGAAATTTTATCCAAACCTGAAAATAACCAGCGTCTTGTAGCTGTCTTTTTGCTAAGTATTGATGATTTCACTGGTATAAGTCATGGATTGGAGCATAAGGCAATAAATTTGTTGTTAAGAGCAGTTGCCCAGAGGTTATCAACCTGCATAGCACAAACAGATATTCTTGCCCATTTGAGTGGAGATGAATTTGCTCTTGTCCGAATGGAGATTGCTTCTTTTGAAAGTGTGATTAAGCTATCTCAGCTGCTGTTGAGTACCCTGAGCAAACCTTTTTCTATTGAGGGTAACTCGATTCATATCACCGCTAGCATTGGGATAACAATTAATGGCATCAACGATCACAACAGCGTAGAGCAACTCTTGCAACAGGCTCACATAGCGCTTTACCAAGCGAAGCAGCAAGGGCGTAGCCAATACGAATTCTATTCGCCGGAAATTAATGCTCAGTTGCAGAAACGATTGACATTAGAAAATGAATTACATGGGGCGCTTGAGCGTAACGAAATGCTGGTTTATTATCAACCTCTAATTGATTTACATAGCGGACAAATTACAGCTGTGGAAGCGTTGATTCGCTGGCAGCATCCTACTTTAGGTATGATTTCTCCAGCAAAATTTATTCCGATCGCAGAAGCTAATGGTGCGATCGTACCAATTGGCGAATGGGTTTTGCGAACTGCTTGCGCCCAAAACCGTGCTTGGCAGCTTGCTGGATTTACCCCAATTAGGATGTCTGTGAATCTGTCATCTCGACAGTTTGAACAACCCTATCTGGTTGAGGTGATCAACCAAATTCTTGAGGAGACTGAACTCCAAGCATCTGATCTCGAACTGGAAGTAACAGAAAGCTTCTTAATGGGTAACATTGAGCGATCGATTAAAACCTTAAAACAATTACGAGAACTGGGTATATGGTTGGCTCTAGACGACTTCGGCACCGGTTATTCCTCCTTGAGCTACTTGAAGCGCTTTCCTGTGAATATACTGAAGATTGATCAGTCATTTGTGCAGGATCTTATGTCCAATCCTGATAGCGCCGCCGTTACCAATGCCATTATTGCCCTCGCAAAAAGCCTCCGGTTGAGTATCACCGCAGAGGGTGTAGAAACCCAAGAACAGCTTGACTATCTGAAAATGCAGGGATGTGAGGAAGGTCAAGGTTACTACTTCAGTCGTCCTGTCCCTGCTGATATAATTGCCCCGATGTTGCAGAAAATTTCTCAGCAGATGGAGCTTTTAGTTGGGTGAGGAAAAGTCGTTTTGATTCCAAAAATTGGATAACTTATTTTTTGGAGTTCCTTGATAGGATTTCACTTAGGGAACTCCAAAAAATAAATTATTCCACATTCAAGTCGTTGACTGTTGACTGTTGACTGTTGACTGTTGACTGAAAAACTCGTGAACCGTCAACGGTCAACAGTGAACAATAGCAATGGAATATTTTTTTACTTGGAAGTCCCTTAACTTTGATACAAAACGTCGTGTGCAACTTTTTCTTAGCCCCCTTTTTAAGGGGGTTGGGGGATCTAAAGTTTGAGTCACATCACGCGAAGATCCCCTCATGCCAATAACCGCACCTTTACAGACGGACACCACTACCGTCATCAAGATTAAAATCTCTTAACCTTTCGTTACACTGAAGACATCGAGAAGGAAAAAAGTAAACTTCTCAAAGCTGAAATCAAAGGTGAACGACATGAATGGCACAATTCGCGTTGGTAATCTCTTCGGAATTCCCTTCTATATTCATCCGTCATGGTTTTTAGTTCTGGGTTTGGTAACTTGGAGCTATAGCAGTGGACTGGCGGCACAATTTCCCCAATTATCTGCGGGATTAGCTTTGCTACTAGGACTGATGAGTGCGCTGATGTTATTTGCCTCTGTCGTCGCCCATGAATTAGGCCACAGTTTTGTTGCGATTGGTCAGGGAATTGATGTCAAATCTATCACACTATTTATATTTGGCGGTTTAGCTAGCTTAGAAAAAGAGTCGAAAACCCCAGGTGAAGCTTTTTGGGTAGCGATCGCCGGGCCCTTAGTTAGCTTACTACTGTGCGGTATCGTTACAGCTATTGGTGTTACTACTGCTGCATCAGGGCCGTTAGCTGCAATTCTTGGTGTTCTAGCTTCCGTTAACTTAGCATTAGCCCTGTTTAATCTGATTCCTGGCTTACCCTTAGATGGCGGAAATATACTGAAAGCCCTAGTTTGGAAAATCACGGGTAATCCTTATAAAGGTGTGACCTTTGCTAGTCGAGTTGGGCAAATCTTTGGTTGGGTAGCAATTCTTTCAGGTATACTTCCCTTAGTATTATTTGGCAACGCCGGTAACTTCTGGAACTTGTTAATAGGCTTCTTCTTGTTGCAAAATGCTGGTAATGCTGCTCAATTTGCCAGAGTGCAAGAAAAACTCACAGGTTTGACAGCCGAAGATGCTGTAACTCCTGATAGCCCGATTGTATCTGGTAATCTTACCTTGAGAGAGTTTGCCGATGAGCAAGTTATAAGTGGGCAAAACTGGCATCGGTTCTTAGTGACTGATGATGATGGACAATTAGTAGGTGCGATGTCTACGACGGGCTACGCCTACGCAATTGATAATTTACGAACCATCCCAACAGCACTGTGGTCAGAAACTCAAGTAAAAGAAGTCATGCGACCAATTACCGAATCTACCACAGTTCAATCCGATCAACCTCTGCTGGAAGTTATGCAGCTACTCGAACAACAAAAGCTATCTGTGCTTCCCGTGATTCGTAAGAATGGTGTCCTAGTTGGAATCTTAGAAAAAGCTGCTATTATCCAGCTACTTCAAAACCGAACCCAGTCTAATCCTACATAGTTCAACAGACCTCTTGCAATAGAAGGGTTATGAAATCAATTCGCAATTCGTAATGGGCTTCGCCCCGCTACGAAGAGAGCAATTCGCAATTAAACTAAGCCCGACACAACGGGCAGAGGGTTTCAAGCTACCAAGAGAATACAAGGATTTTTTCGCTTGACTTCCGGCGAGGTTTTGAACCCTTACTTTTTCGATAAAAGTTCGTAGTAAGGACTTTAGTCCTTGATTTGAGCGATAAATCGCTCACTACAAACCCTTCATAACTAATGGCACAGACTACTAGTGCTCTGTCTCATTAATTCTGATTGATTAGTTTGTTACCAAAACCCTGTAAAGACGCGAAATTTCCCGTCTCTACAACCCCGCAAAATTAATGGGACAGACCACTAGCGGCAAGAGCCGCAATTGATCTGTATTTCCAGTCGGAGACTGGAAACGAGATTTGAAAAGGGTTTGAGCTTAACCCTGTTTTGTCACTCTCGGAAAACAATAAAGCAATCTGCGATCTTCAATCTCCAATCTTCTCTGTCAATAGCTAAAAGAAATAAATCTGTGAAGTTATGTAAACTAAATTAACAAACATAACAATAATTTGTAATAAATAATGACGCGGCAGCATTGTATAAAGATAACTTAGAAGGAAAAAACAACATCTTAATCAGGTTTTCCAGTCATTCACAGAAGTTTGAAGTTTTTTAACAAAAGTTTTAATCTGAAAGCCTGGAGATCGTAAACTTATTCCGTGGATGTCTGTTTTGAACCTTTCGTAACTCGTCAGGCAGTACTGACATCAAAAACAAACTGAATCATTCAGTTTTGAGTCCAATTATTCTTAACCAAGCAAACTAGGAGATTTAAGGCAATGGTTTTAGATGCATTTGCAAAAGTAGTTTCCCAAGCTGATACACGTGGGGAATATCTCTCCGATGCACAATTGGATGCATTGAGCGAACTAGTCAAAGATGGTAACAAGCGTGCAGATGCTGTTAACCGTATTACCAGCAATGCGTCAGCTCTAGTTGCTGCTGCGGCTCGTGATTTGTGGGCAGAACAACCCCAATTGATCACTCCCGGTGGTAATGCTTACACCAGCCGTCGTGCAGCTGCTTGTATCAGAGATTTGGACATCATTCTTCGCTATATCACTTATGCGATCTTTGCTGGCGATTCCAGCGTGTTAGATGATCGTGCCCTCAATGGTTTGCGGGAAACCTACTTGGCATTGGGAACTCCAGGAGCTTCAGTTGCTGTTGGTATTCAAAAGTTGAAACAAGCTTCTCTGGCTATTGTCAACGATACAAACAACATCACCAGAGGAGATTGCAGCGCTCTATCATCTGAAATAGCTAGCTATTTTGATCGTGCTGCTTCAGCAGTAGCTTAAGGCAGATACTGCTGCTATTGACTGAGATAATCGTCCATTAGGACAAAACAAAATTTCAACAATCAAGTTTGTAAAAGGGAAATACCAAAATGACAAAAACACCTTTAACGGAAGCAATCGCATCGGCTGATTCTCAAGGCCGCTACCTCAGCAGCACCGAAATTCAAGTTGCTTTTGGTCGCTTCCGCCAAGCACCAGCTAGCTTACAAGCAGCAAAAGCATTGAGCGCTAATGCTCAACGCTTGACCGAAGGTGCTGCTCAAGCAGTTTATAGCAAGTTCCCTTACACCACTCAACAACAAGGCCCCAACTTCGCGTCTGATGCACGCGGCAAAGGCAAGTGTGTACGTGATGTCGGCTACTACTTGCGGATTATCACTTATGCTTTAGTTGTTGGTGGCACAGGTCCCTTGGACGATTTCTTGATTTCTGGCTTGGCTGAAATCAACCGGACTTTTGATCTGTCTCCTAGCTGGTACATTGAAGCTCTCAAGTACATCAAAGCTAACCACGGTCTAAGCGGTGACCCAGCTGTTGAAGCCAATTCTTACATCGACTATGTAATCAATACTCTAAGCTAGAGTGTTTCTTTAGCCCGGAGAGAAAATCAGCTCTTATGACAAGTGAGTTCTATGAGTTGTTTACCTCTCCGGGCAGTTTTATATTCAAAAGACTGTTAAAAGACTAGAAAAAATTTTTCTAAAAAGTTTTCAGTTTTGCAGTAAAAACTGAGGAGGGTAAAGATGGCGGCTTTGGGACAAGCAGCAAGATTAGGGATTGGAGAATTTGAAAACTTACCATTAGTAGAACTACGTCCCGATAGAACAGAAGCGGATGTAGCAGTGGTTATCCGGGCGGCTTACCGTCAGGTTATGGGTAATGAATATCTCCTGGAAGGAGAACGTCTTGTCAGTGCAGAATCACTGTTGCAGCAAGGTGGAATCTCAGTTAGGGGATTTGTGCAAGCCATTGCTCAATCGGAACTCTATCGGGATAAGTTTTTCTACTCCAACTCCCAAACTCGGTTTATCGAGTTGAATTATAAACACCTATTGGGGCGGGCCCCGCAAGATGAGTCAGAAATTTCGTACCATGTTGAGCTTTACAACTCACAAGGTTATGAAGCTGAGATTAATTCCTACATTGACTCATTAGAATATCAAGAGAGTTTTGGCGAAAATATTGTGCCCTACTATCGAGGCTTTAAAAGCCAGGTAGGACTGAAAAACGTTAGCTATGGCCGACTGTTTCAACTGTATCGGGGTTACGCCAATAGCGATCGCGCTCAAGGACAAAAACAAGGGCGGCTAACCTGGGAAGTAGCTAAGAATCTAGCTTCACCCATTTACCCAGTCTCTTCGGGAGCCTTAACAGGTCTTTCTACAGGTGGTCGCGGGGAAACATACCGCATCAGAGTGTTACAAGCAGCTTCCCCGAATTCAACTGTAGTGCGGCGTGGTACTGCGGAATTGCTCGTACCATACGAGCAACTTTCTAGTAAATTGCAGCAGTTGAATCGCAAGGGCAGTAAGGTTATTAGCATTACAGCCGTATAAATAGGGAATCGGGAATTAAGGAGGAGTTAGAAGTTGTTAGTTAGGAGCCAGGAGTGAGAAGTAAGGAGTTTTGAATTCCTAACTCTACTCCTCCTCTTAACTCCTAACTCCTAACTCCTAACTTTTCCCAACTACTAACTTACAAAGGAAAATTACCAATGGCTATTACAACAGCAGCTTCCCGTCTGGGAACAGAACCTTTTAGCGATCAGTCTCCTGTGGAATTGCGTGCAAATGCAACCAAAGAAGACATTGAGAGAGTAATTGCTGCCGTCTATCGTCAAGTTTTAGGCAACAACTACATTTTGACATCTGACCGCCTCACAAGTGCTGAATCTATCCTGCGCGATGGGAAAA
Organism: Nostoc sphaeroides; assembly: GCF_003443655.1. Lineage (NCBI taxonomy): Bacteria > Bacillati > Cyanobacteriota > Cyanophyceae > Nostocales > Nostocaceae > Nostoc > Nostoc sphaeroides. The sequence goes on along the minus strand of NZ_CP031941.1, from coordinate 4,905,344 downwards.
TTACAGTGCAAGAGTTTGTGCGTCAACTAGCTAAATCAGAACTGTACAAATCCAAGTTTTTCTACGACAATTTCCAAACTCGCGTCATCGAACTGAACTATAAACATTTGTTGGGTCGTGCTCCTTATGATGAGTCTGATGTGGTCTATCACCTAGACTTGTACCAAAACAAGGGATATGAAGCCGACATAGATTCTTATATTGATTCGCCAGAGTATCAATCTAACTTTGGTGAAAACATTGTGCCTTACTATCGTGGCTTTAAAACCCAAACAGGACAGAAAACTGTGGGATTTAGCCGGATATTCCAACTTTATCGCGGCTATGCCAGTAGCGATACCTCCCAACTCAAAGGCAAGTCCTCGCGCCTTGCTAGCGAACTCGGTCGTAATAGTGCATCAGTTGTTGTTCCTCCCTCTGGTGGCCCTTCCGGTTTTTCCTACGTTGCTCCTGAAAAAGGCGTTACCCCCAACAGTACTTTCGGTGGTGCAGGAACTTTTGGTCAAGAAGGCAGACTCTACCGCATTGAAGTTGCAGGTGTTTTTGGGGCTGGGTATCCTAGCACACGCCGGGTCAATCAAGCTGTTATTATACCCTATGAAGGACTATCTGCTTACTTCCAGAGAGTGGTAAAACAAGGTGGCAAAATAGCCAGTGTGAAACCACTTTAGTGTCAATAATCATAAGGACAAAGAGAGAAGTCTGAGCGAAGGCTTCCGAGCATTAGAACTTCTCCCAAAGGAAAGACCGCGCGAACTTAGACTAATAACAATTTAGAATTGGGAATTAATTTTATGGTTGGACAAATTAGTAGTAGAACAAGTAGTCGCTACTTTCGGTATGAAGTAGTGGGTCTACGCCAAAGCGAAGAAACCGACAAAACCAATTATCCCATTCGTTCTAGTGCCTCTGTATTTTACACAGTGCCTGAAAACCGGATGAATCAAGAAATGCAGCGCATTACTCGCTTGGGTGGCAAAATAGTCAGCATTCAGCCATTGAACGCTGATACAACACATAGCGAACACAGCCATGAATCCCAGTCTGGAGAACATTAAAGATTTATCCGTGACAGATGACAATGCCGACGGTGGATCTTTAACTGTAGAGCAGGCTCTAGCTAATCTTGAAAGTGCAGATTTAGGTCTGCGGTTTTATGCTGCGTGGTGGTTGGGAAGGTTTCGTATAAGTGAACCAGCTGCGGTTACAGCACTGATCAAAGCCTTAGAGGATGAAGCCGACAGGACACCAGAAGGCGGATATCCTCTACGACGAAACGCAGCTAGAGCCTTAGGGAAACTTGGCGATCGCCAGGCAGTATCACCTTTAATTGGGTGTTTAGACTGCTCAGATTTTTATGTGCGGGAAGCGGCGGCACAATCCTTAGAGATGCTGGGCGATCCGGTTTGTATTCCGGCGCTAATCAAGCTATTAGCAGTAGGTTTGCAGGGAGAGCAGCTTATATCAAAGCAGCCTGATTTATCTCAACCCTACGACGCTATCTTAGAAGCCTTGGGAACATTGAGAGTGACTGAGTTTGCCCCTATGGTAAAGGCATTCTTAGAGCATCCAATAGAATTGGTGCAATATTCGGCTGCACGAGCCATGTATCAATTAACCCAAGAACCAGTTTATGGAGAACGACTGGTAAAAGCTCTCGGGGGAGAGAAATTGCAATTGCGTCGAGCAGTGTTAGCAGATTTGGGAGCGATTGGATATCTACCCGCAGCAGATGCGATCGCACAGACTCTTGCTGAAAATAGTCTAAAGCTAATTTCTCTTAAAGGATTACTAGAACATCAAGTAAATCACATAACACCAAGCACTTTCTCTGAAGGTGCGATTAAAGTGATGAATTTGATGGACTCGCTGTTGTAGTCATAAATTCTAGATAATCAGTTGTTATTAATACGTTATAACCAAATCTTTACCACACATAAACCCCCAAGCTAACTGTAAAATCAGGGCTAGGGGGTTTATGTATGATGGCAACTACGGATACCTTAAGCTACAATTGGCTGACGACAAATTACTCAAGAGAAATTATTATGAATAACAGCGATCTGGCCCAAATATTGATCCGTGCTGTAGAAGAAGCAGATTCCTCGGATCGTTTATTAGACGCAGTTCAGGAGTTAGCAGCAGCTGGTATAGAAGAAGCTGTTCCTTGTCTAATTGCAGCTTTGGGCTATAACAATCCAGGGGCGGCGGTGGCGGCGGTAGATGGGCTGATTGCGATCGGGGAAGCCGCAGTGCAGCCATTATTGCAGCTAATTGATGGCTACAACTATGGTGCTAGAGCCTGGGCTATTCGTGCCTTAGCGGGAATTGGCGATGTCCGGGCGCTGGATACCTTGTTAGAGGCAGCAAAAACCGATTTTTCCCTGAGTGTGCGGCGGGCAGCTGCTAGGGGATTAGGCACTTTGCGCTGGCAGCAAGTACCGCCGGAGAAACTAGAATCTATTCAGACTCAGGTATTAGAGGCGCTATTACTAATTTCTCAAGATCCAGAGTGGGTAGTGCGCTATGCGGCAGTGACAAGTTTAGAAACACTAGCGATCGCCATAGCAGCTACTTTACCCGATCAAGCGTCGCGGATTACAAATCAACTTCAGCAAATGCTTGATACAGACGTTGATCTCGGAGTTCGTACCCGTGTCAAGTTTGCACAGGAAAAAATTCAGCCGCAACAGCCGCAACAACATCAAGAAGTCTTTGCACCTAAAATAAAGCTACAAGACACTGAAGTACCTCATCGTGGGGGTAGCAGACGTTAATTAATTGATAAGAGGCAGGGGGCAGGGGAAAAGCTACAAACCTTGCCCCTTATGGGTAAAAGCCTCTCTGCTCTCAATACGGTTCGGATAAGATCCCCCCGCCTGTGGCGACCCCCTTAGAAAGGGGGTAATAAGAATAAAATTAAAAAATAACTCCAATGTAGGTTGGGTTGAGGAACGAAACCCAACATAATCAAGGCTTTGTTGGATAACACTTACAGAAGTTTTCATGTATTTGAACCACATCTGTTGTAGGGGCACAGCAATGCTCATAGGTGTCAACTTAACGTGAAAGCCATGTCCCGCAAGGAACTGAAGTTCCTTGCTAATAGCTCAAGTCTTCTATTGATGACTAAATAATCTGAAAAATCTTTAGTCTACTTTAGTAGACTTTAGCTATTAGCCTAGAACTTTAGTTCGAGGCGGGCGAGTCAGCTAAGAGTTAAGCTACTTTTTGCTTAAGTTGACACCAATGAGCAATGCTGTGCCTCTACCGCGTGGTCTATTTACCTGAAAATAGCTTTAAAAGGGAACAGGGAACAGGCAAGAGGGAACAGGGAAATCCCCATAATTAAAATTAGGGGATTTGTACAAGGACGTATTTTTTCTTGCGCTGCGCGTCCCCTTAAAAAATGTTTTTATTTTTTTTCATAAATAAATTTAGGGGCTTTAGACCCAAAATTCGGGCAGGTTTTCAAAGCTGTTCCCTGTTCCCTCTTAAGAGTTCCCTGCCCGAAGGGCTTGGTAAGTTCCAGGACTTACGCACTGTACAAAATAACTATCTTGTGTACCAACGTAAATACGTTGTTTCAGGCTTTTGTCTATCACCCTTGATTGGGCGCGATCGCCAAAATATCATTGAAAAATCTAGCTATAAGCCTTGAAAATTATACCTGCTATTTTGGCTTTTCTGTCAATGCGTAAGTCCTAAGTTCAACCCAACCTACAAATCTTCAAAACCTATGCAGTATTGTCCTCAATGGCTATCAAGACTCCCAAGCCAAACAGTTAATTACCAAATTCCTTCATATAAAGACTGAATTTCTCCCTGGATATTGCCACGGGCACATGGTTCAGCGAACTCTGACATTAAAGGGGTAAAGTAGATATGCGATCGCTGTAAAAATCGTTCTAAAACCTGCTGACGACCTGTGATATAATCCGCCTCTGCCATCCAGCCATATTCCTGGCGAATAGCATAGGCGTATTCTCCATACTGCACTGGGTTAGTAGCCAAAATCGCTAAATCTGCATCAAGTAGAACTTGGCTATCATAGTCATCCACCGCAGCTTGGTGGTCTTTAGTATTCAGAATCAGACGGGTAACAGTAACTATAGTACTTTCTGGAATACCCAAATTACTCAGTAGATCAAAAGCATAGTCTGCACTTCGTTGTTCATTATCTTGAGCTTGAGTGTCATACACTACATCATGAAACCAGGCAGCTAGTTGAACAGCAGCCAGATTGGTAGTGTAGCCTTGCAAAATCTGAATTGTGCTGAAAACGCGATCGATGTGTTTCAGTGTATGGTAGTAGCGACCAGGGGTAGAGTAAGCTGCAACCAAGGGATTAAAAGCTTTCTCAGCCGCTACCTGGTCAACACCAAAGGGTTGGAGTGTGTGTTGCCAGTTAGAAAATAAGATATGCGTGAGGTTTTCTGTAGGCATAAACGTAGTATCCACACTCTTAGTATGACTGAGCTAGTCTCTTGTGTTGCAACATCTGTCAATCAAGTTAGAAATAGATCAACAAAAGGATAACATTTGTTATTGAATTGGGCATTGGGCACTTGTACTGAGCGACTTGTGCCGAGCGTACCCCTGCTCTTAAACAAGCTACGCGTAGCGTCTCCAAGAGTTGCCGAGGTAAGTCGAAGTATTGGGCATTGGGCACTTGTACTGAGCGAAGTCGAAGTATTGGGGAAAGAATTCTTATAACTCCAAACTCCTAACTCCAAACTCCTAACTCCCCACTCCTAACTCCCCACTCCCCACTCCCCACTAGATATATGAAAGCGTCAAAATAGAAGACACAGGCTTTGTACAAAAAGCCTTGCCTTGATTAACGGAGTTCATTATCAGTGGTATTACAAGTAGAAACAAGCACCTACGAAGCTAAAACCCAAGAAATTGCTAAACAACTTCTAGCAGCAACGCAGGAAAATCGTTCGTTTTTTTCTTCCCTGCGGGATCAAATGCGCTGGGATGATAAATTACTCGCTTGGGCGATGAGTAATCCTGGGTTGCGGGTGCAACTATTTCGCTTTATAGATACGCTACCTGCTTTACACAGTAAATCAGAAATTGCCTCACATTTACAAGAATATTTAGGCGATGAATCTGTAGAATTACCGGCAGCTTTGAAGGGGATGCTAAACTTTGCTAACCCAGACTCGATGCCAGGACAAGTTGCTGCGACAACCGTTGGTACAGCCGTTGAAACTCTTGCTCATAAATATATTTCTGGGGAAAATATTAAACAAGTCATCAAAACAGTTGAACGACTACGAAAAGAGAAAATGGCTTTCACCATCGATTTACTTGGTGAAGCAGTAATTACCGAAGCCGAAGCGCAGTCTTATCTAGAACGCTATCTAGAATTAATGCAACAATTGGTGGAAGCATCGAAGAATTGGGCAGCTATCCCGGCTATTGATGAAGCTGATGGCGAAGCAATCTCAAAAGTTCAGGTTTCTGTTAAATTAACGGCGTTTTATTCCCAATTTGACCCATTAGATGCTAAGGGTAGTGAGGAGAGAGTTAGCGATCGCATTCGTATTCTCTTACGTCGTGCTAAAGAATTAGGCGCATCTGTCCATTTTGATATGGAACAGTATGCCTACAAGGATATAACTCTTAGCATCCTGAAAAAACTGCTCTTAGAAGAAGAGTTTCGGCAACGCACAGACATTGGCATAACTATTCAAGCATATCTGCGTGATAGTGAGCAAGATACCAAAGACGTAATTTATTGGTTAAAAGAACGCGGCTATCCCCTAACAATCCGCTTGGTGAAAGGCGCATATTGGGATCAGGAAACTATCAAAGCAGCCCAAAAGCATTGGCCACAGCCAGTTTACAACGACAAAGCCGCAACTGATGCTAACTTTGAAACCATCACTCAATTGTTGCTAGAAAATCATCAATATGTGTATTCTGCCATTGGTAGCCATAATGTGCGATCGCACTCTCGCGCCATTGCCATAGCTGAAAGTTTAAATGTCCCCCGCCGTCGCTTTGAATTGCAAGTCCTCTACGGTATGGGCGATAAAGTTGCCAAGGCGTTGGTTGACAGGGGTTATCGAGTCAGAGTTTACTGTCCTTATGGTGAATTATTACCTGGAATGGCGTATTTAATTCGGCGGTTGTTAGAAAATACCGCCAATAGTTCTTTTTTACGCCAAAATCTCGAAAATCGACCGATTGAAGAATTATTAGCACCGCCAATCGTCAAAGAGGAGAAAAACTCTTTAACTCCTAACGAACAGACGCGATTAATCGCGTCTCTACAAACTCCTAACTCTGATTTCCTCGGTGCTGCTGATACTGATTACGCCCAGGAAGAGGTGAGAACAAAGGCGGCGCAAGCTTTCCAAAGCGTTCGCCAACAGTTGGGTAAAACTTATTTACCCCTAATTAATGGCGAGTATGTTAATCCACCGGAATTTGTTGATTCTCTCAATCCTTCTAATTTCAGTGAGGTAGTTGGTAAAGTTGGGTTAATTAGCGTTGAACAAGCAGAACAGGCGATGCAAGCTGCTAAAGCGGCGTTTCCTGGTTGGAAAAAAACACCAGCGAAACAACGCGCTGATATTTTGCGGAAAGCTGGTGATTTGATGGAACTCCGCCGCGCTGAACTTTCAGCTTGGATAGTTTTGGAAGTTGGGAAACCAGTTAAGGAAGCTGATGGAGAGGTTTCGGAAGCGATAGATTTTTGTCGGTACTACGCTGATGAGATAGAACGGTTAGATAAAGGTGTGAATTACGACATACCTGGCGAAACTAATCGTTATATTTACCAGCCACGAGGAATTATTGTGGTAATTTCTCCTTGGAATTTTCCGCTAGCGATCGCTTGTGGAATGACTGTTGCAGCTTTGGTTTCAGGCAATTGTACTCTCCTAAAACCTGCGGAAACATCTTCTGTAATTGCAGCAAAATTCACAGAAATCTTGGTAGATGCTGGTTTTCCCAAAGGTGTATTTCAATACGTACCTGGCAAGGGTTCGCAAGTCGGCGCTTATTTAGTAAATCATCCAGATACTCATGTAATTGCTTTTACAGGTTCCCAAGAAGTCGGCTGTAGAATTTACGCAGAGGCGGCAATCTTAAAACCCGGACAAAAGCACATGAAACGGGTGATTGCGGAAATGGGTGGCAAGAATGCCATTATTGTCGATGAAAGTGCTGATTTAGACCAAGCTGTTGTGGGGGTTGTGCAGTCAGCATTTGGTTACAGTGGACAAAAATGTTCTGCTGCTTCCAGGGTGATTGTACTGCAACCGATTTATGATGCCTTTGTGCAACGGTTGGTAGAAGCGACAAAATCCTTGAACATTGGGGAAGCAGAGTTACCAAGTACACAAGTTGGGCCAGTAATTGATGCTAATGCCCGCGATCGCATCCGTGAGTATATTGAGAAGGGTAAGGCAGAAGCACAATTAGCCTTGGAATTACCAGCACCCGAACAAGGATATTTTATCGGCCCAGTCATCTTTAGTGAAGTATCGCCAAATGCGGTAATTTCCCAGGAAGAAATTTTTGGCCCGGTGCTGGCGGTAATTAGAGTCAAAGATTTCCAAGAAGCCTTAGCAGTCGCCAACGGTACAAACTACGCCTTAACTGGAGGACTTTATTCTAGAACACCTTCGCACATTCAGCAGGCGCAGGTAGAATTTGAAGTTGGGAATTTGTACATTAACCGTAATATTACAGGAGCGATCGTTGGGCGGCAACCCTTTGGTGGATTCAAACTTTCTGGAGTAGGTTCTAAAGCAGGCGGCCCTGATTACCTTCTGCAATTCCTCGAACCACGCGCGGTAACAGAAAATATTCAACGTCAAGGTTTTGCACCAATTGAAGGTGCAGATTAAAGCTTGTAGGGTGGGCAATGCCCACCTTTTTTTATATACTAAATACAGAAATAATTTGATGAGTAATTTAGTCATAAAAGTTGCTGATTTACCTGAAGAATTTCCAGCGATCGCAGCAATTAGAAAATCAGTTTTTCAGGAAGAACAAGGGGTAGATCCCGCTTTAGAGTTTGATGGCAAAGATGAAATATCTCAGCATTTGATTGCTTATTTAGATCAGAAAGCTGTGGGTACTACCAGAATTAGATATTTGGATGATAAAACTGCCAAAATAGAAAGACTTGCTGTTTTGTCTCCAGCTAGAGGGCAGGGTATTGGTAAGAAAATTATGATTGAGGCACTAGAGGTTATAGCTAATAAAAATATTCCAGAAGTTGTAATCCATGCCCAAGAGTATGTAAAAGTTTTGTACAAAAAATTGGACTTTGTAGAAGAAGGAGAAATATTTGAAGAAGCTGGGATTCCCCATGTGATAATGAGAAAATTTTTCCAATTAGAATGATTTAGGATTGCTAAATTGATTGGTTAGTGAACACGATTTTCATTAATACTAGGACTTACGCACTGTACAAATGCATCATAATGTGAATTAACTAAAATGGGTTCTTTCAGGCTTTTCGTAATTATCCTGCCATCGTAAATGCTGTAGGGGCACAGCATTGCTCATTGGTGTCAAATTAAGGTGAAAGCCATCTTAGAACAAGCTTTTAGATATGTCTCGTTCCCCTGCTCCGACTGGGAATGCCCGTCGTTGAGGCTCCGCCTCTAGACTTGCGGCAGAGGCGCAATTGAAGTGCATTTCCAGCCCAGAGGCTGGAAACGAGATTTGAAAAGACTTTTAGCTTAAGTTGACACTTATGAGCATTGCTGTGCCCTTACGAAAGATGTGGTTTTTAAACTTGATATATATTTTATATTTGGTATTTCTTGTCAATGCGTAAGTCCTAAATACTATCGAATGCGAGGTGCTATTTATAGACATCTCGCATTTTCAGAATTTATTATTTTTATCTGGCTAGAATAATCAATATTCAGCAGTCACATAAAAAACTTTTTCGCTTAGTGACACTCCACCAAATAATTGTGCAAATTTTACCTGAGTAAACGCATCTGCACTGCCATCTTGATCAAAGTACAATGCACCTGTACTGTTATCATAAATAAATCGTTGAGCGATCGTTGTTGCAGATGTTCCAAGGGTAAACTGATTCGCTGAGAGTACACCTATTGATAATTGCCCACCAAAACCAGCAGCCCGTATCTCAATATATTCATTAGTTGCGTTGGACTCATAAGGACTATCAACGCCTTCATTCGTTGCGTTATTGAAGTCATAAATACGATCAACGCCTTCATTGTAACTATTGAAAACAAAGGTATCAGCACCATTCCCACCATAGAGGGCATCATTACCTTTTCCACCTATCAGAATATCACTGCCAGCGCCACCGTTGAGGGTGTTATTGCCTGAGGCTGCAAGGGCAGAGAGAAAATCATTGCCATTGCCCCCAGAGAGTAGATTATCGCCTCTTGAATTGTCAACCTTCAAGGTATCTTTACCAGCACCACCGTTGAGGGTGTTATTGCCTTTTGAAGTGCCAACGGCAGAGAGATAATCATTGCCATTCCCGCCATTGAGTAGGTTATCGATTGTTGAATTGTCAGCCTTCAAGGTGTCGTTACCAGAACCACCGTTGAGGGTGTTATCGCCTGTTGAAGTATCAACGGCAGAGAGGTAATCATTGCCATTCCCGCCATCAAGTAGGTTATCACCTTCTGAGATGTCAGCATTCAAGGTATCGTTACCAGCACCACCTTTAAGGGTGTTATTCCCTGACGCAGTAAGATTGTATCCTACCTCGTCGCCGAAGTAGCCAGAGGCAGAGAGATAATCATCGTCATCGCCTCCAGAGAGCAGGTTATCGCCTTCTGAAATATCAACATTCAAGGTATCGTTACCAGTACCACCGTTGAGGATGTTATTACCAACAACTTTATAGATTCCTAAGAAGCTTTCAAATTCACCAGAGGCAAAAAGAGAATCATTACCATCGCCTCCTGAGAGGAGGTTATCGCCTGTTCCCTGAACATCTAAGATATCGTTACCATCGCCACCGTTGAGCGTGTTATTACCTGAGGAGTCAGAGAAGCCTATTCTACCGTAGTCGCAAGAGGCAGAGAGATAATCATTGCCATCGTTCCCAGAGAGTAAGTTATCGCCTCTCGAACCATTAGCATCTAAGGTATCGTTACCAGTACCACCGTTGAGGGTGTTATTGCCAACAATGTAATATACAAATGAGCCGTCGAATTTGCGGTAGCCAGAGGCGCTAAGAGAATCATTGCCATCGCCCCCAGAGAGTAGGTTATCACCTGTTGAACCTTTAACATCCAAGGTATCGTTACCATCGCCACCTTTGAGAGTGTTATTGCCTGAGGTGAAATAGATGGTTTCTGCAAAATAGCCGAATTCTTCAAAAGAGAAATAGTGAGAGGCACTAAGAGAATCATTACCATCGCCCCCAGAGAGTAGGTTATCACCTGCTGAACCGTAAACATTTAAGGTATCCTTACCAGCGCCACCTTTGAGGGTATCATTGCCCACACCACCAATCAGAGTATCATTGCCCGTACCACCAAGCAGCAGGTCGTTACCAGTATTACCTTTGAGGGAATCATCACCCACATCACCCATGAGAGTATCATTTCCCGCACCACCGCGCAGCAGGTCGTTGCCACTCAAGCCATTGATGCTATCATTACCGCCCTGGCCATTGATGACATCATTTGAGTTATCAAAGCCGATGACATAGTTATTCAGGTCGTTAAAAAAGGTGACTGTGTTCTTATTAAATGGGTTCTGTTGGGTAGAGTTGGCATTAACGACATCAAAGCTGTCCTTGATGCTGGTTTGTCCATAAAACAGGATATTGCCCAGAGTTGATAGATTATCTAGGTTTTCCAGGGTAAAATTTTGCAGGGTGACTATTGGCTTCTCAAATAAAAAGGGACTTATATCTTGTGAGTCGTAATCCGTCCCAATTACCTCTCCATCATCAGTTATGTCTCCATCAAAGCTAATTTCCAGATTGTTACCATTCTGTGTAAGTAGGAGATTTCGGGCAGTAAAGCCAATGTCTTGAAATATCAACGTATCAACTTCGGTAATGACTGCTGCCGATGGATTTGGACTTGTACCAATACCACTGAAATCAGTGATATTGTACATGTACATGTTGTAATATAATGTGTAAATAAATTTATCTTGCCCACCTCCACCAGTGAGTGTGTCATTAGTGCCATCATACTGGCTAACCACTAACGTATCATTACCTTTAGTTCCAATGATATTTGCCATAATTTTTACCTTCTTGAATAGAATATTTTTGGAGTAACTTCAGTTTTCAACCTGCTGTTAGTGCTGTTGTAAAGCACAAAGAATTCGCAGAGAGTTGACGGTTTCGGCAATACTTTAATGTCTATAACCTAATACTGAATATTTACTTAAATGTCTATACTTTAAGACATATCTTTACATTGTTGGCTGATAAATGTATATAAAAATACTTATCTTCGTGTAATTTTCATAGTTTCAGATCGATCGCAGTGATATCTGCGGCAGGTTATGCCTACGCTATGATGGGGATAAAGCGATCGCGTGGCGATCTTTCCACTACAAACCTTGAATTATTCACGCAGCTCTACTTATCTTGCTGATATCCTTCATTTTGCGCTGTTTGCATGTCAACTAGATTTGGTAGAAACAGAGTGAACTGACTACCTTCTCCTAAAGTCGATGTAACAGTTACATCTCCACCATGCAAACGCGCTAATTTGCGTGTTAAAGCTAAACCCAAACCAGTGCCTTCATACTGCCGATTTAACCGACTATCAAGCTGTTTAAACGGTTCAAATAGAAATTGAAGCTGATTTGAGTCAATCCCAATTCCAGTATCTGAAACTGTAAACGTTATCCCTTGCGGTACTTTTTTGACTACCAGCGATACCTGACCGGCTGGGGTGAATTTAATCGCATTGGTGAGCAGGTTGAGTAGCATTTGCTTAATGCGCCGTTCATCACCAATACAAATATCCTCTTCTACGTCAATTTTACAGGTGAGTTGCAATCCCTTTTCTGAGGCGCGATCGCGCACTGTCCAAATGGCATAATTACATAAATCTGATACTGGCAAAGGTGAGAGTAACAGTTCCTCTTTAGCTGCTTCTATCTTAGATAAATCAAGGATATCGTTAATCAGTGTCAGCAGATGTTCACCACTACTATATATAGAACTTACATATTCGTTCTGCTTTTCATTGAGAGAGCCAACTATTTCTTGTTGCAACAACTGCGACAAACCCATAATTGCATTGAGAGGTGTCCGCAACTCATGACTCATGGTTGCTAAAAATTCACTTTTTGCCCGACTGGCCGCTTCTGCTGCTTCTTGAGAGGCAAGAAGTTTCAACTCTGTTTCTTTACGTTCAGTAATGTTCTCAATCATCGCTAGAAAAAACTCAGGTTCACCATTGCTCCCTGGTATAACAGAAACAGAGATATGAGTCCAAACTAAGCTACCATTTTGATGCAGGCAGCGTCTTTCCATCTCAATCCGATGTCTTTCGGCAAACTGTTCCTGATATTTGTCGGGTTGGAAGCCTACCCTCGAAGTTCTTTTTAAGTCTGTGCGAATTCTTGACAGAAGTTGTTTGTAAAGTTTTAAATCTCCCCTTTGTGTGGAAATGTAATCTGTAAAGCGCTTGCCGGATAACTCTTCTCGGCTATATCCTAAAATCTCACACAGTGCCAGATTAGTATCGACTATCTGCGCTTTCATATCTATAAGTCCAATGCCGATAGAAGAACGCTCAAAAATCGCCCGAAATTGCGACATAGTGAGGCGCAATGCTTCTTGTGCGAAGTTTCGCTGCTTCGCTTCTATAGCCAACGTCACAAAATCTGCAATCGAGCCAGCAAAAGTCTCCTCCTCCAAAGTCCATTGGCGTTCTTCGCCTATGTGTTCGTGACACACTACGCCAACCATTCGACCCTCTAGCCAAATCGGTGCATCCAACAGGGATGTGATACCCCAAACTGAAAGATAAGATTCGGATAATTCTTGGGTTCTTATATCGTTTATGGCATCATCTACGGCAATGGTACGTTCTTCTTCTAAAGCCTGGAAATAAGTGGGATAATTTTTTTCTAAAAGTGAGTTACCAAAGCTATGCTTATTGGTGCTTACATCATATAAATCGATGCATTCAAGTTTTGAACGCTCTTGATTATATAACCATACACCAACTCGCTTCACCAAGAGCGTCCGAGCAGCAGTCTCTGTGATTTCCCTTAAGGCCGCATTAAGATCACCTTGCTGAAATGTCTTGCTTCTTGCCAGCTGTACCAGCGTCTGGCTTTGTTTTCGCCGACGATTTTCTTTGATTTGTAAAGCCTCTTGGGCCTGCTTGTGCTCTGTAATATCTCTAGCTGACACCACCTGCATTAGTTGACCTCAAGAAGAAATAATTTTACCTTGCAGTTCTATAGAAAAAGTAGAACTATCTTTGTATCACTACAACTACTGGATATGGTTTTTCACAACCGGAAAATATAATTTTTATAATCAAATTTTATGATTTTAGCTAACGAGTTCATAGCTAGATTTTGCTGATTAATTCTGTTAATTTATGGCGGTAATTTTTGCTAGGTGATAATTAGCAGTTCAAATCATTTTACTCTCAAGTAATTCTACTATAAAGTAATTCCACTCTCTCTCAAGTAAAGATACTGTTAATTAATATAATATTTTGAATTTCTGTCTGGGGAGTGGAAAAAATTTTATTAATCTTTAATGTTTAATTCTTAATCTTTAATTCTTAATCCCCAGTTAAATTTATTGCTTAGTGGTGACTAGCAAAACACCCTTGATTCTCCTAGAGAAAGATACCTAATGACTCAAATTCTGCAAAAATTAAGGTAACGGCAGGTTTTACGGAGGTGGAGCGATGACAGATAGTAATGTGAGAATTGTTTCCTTAATTCCCGGTGGAACAGAGATTTTAGCGGCACTAGGCTTGGTTGATGCTATTGTGGGGCGATCGCACGAATGCGATTACCCTCCAGAAATCCTCAATCGCCCCATTTGTACCGAAGCACGCTTAAACTCCAATGCCTCCAGCAGCCAAATTCACAATGAAGTGAACAATTTATTGCAATCTGCTCTCAGTATTTACCAAATCAAAACAGATGTTTTAGAGCAATTGCAGCCTACCCACATTCTGACTCAAGACCAGTGCGATGTTTGTGCTGTCAGCTTACAGGATGTTGAAAAGGCAGTTGCTACACTCATTGACAGTAAACCCCAGATTATTTCTTTACAACCCAATCTTCTGCAAGATGTTTGGGCTGACATTCAACGAGTCGGCAATACCTTCGAGGTAGACTCGGTTAAAGTTCTAGAGAACTTAGAAGCTCGCGTCAGAATTTGTCAACAAAAAGTCCAGGGACTTTCTTTAAATGAACTTCCCACTGTCGCCTGTATCGAGTGGACTGATCCTTTGATGGTAGCCGCCAATTGGATTCCTGAATTAGTTAACTTAGCAGGAGGACATTCTCTATTTTGCGCTACAGGTCAGCCTTCTCCTATTTTGCCGTGGGAAACACTAATAACAACCGATCCAGATGTAATTGTTTTTATGCCTTGTGGCTTTGATTTAAATCGGACTCGCCAAGAAGCCAATTTATTAACTCAACGTCCAGAGTGGGAAAAACTACACGCTACCGAAGCTGGTAGAGTCTACATTACTGATGGCAATTCTTACTTCAATCGTCCAGGGCCGCGACTGGTAGATTCTCTAGAAATTTTGGCAGAAATCTTGCATCCAGAAATTTTTCAATACGGCTACAAAGGAACCGGTTGGGAAACTTTGTAAAGAAGAATTCAGAAGTCAGGAGTCAGAATTCAGTATGAATTCGAGTCTGACTGGGTGATAAGCTAAAAAACATTTAATTTGCATAACCCTTATTAAATATAACTCTTGTGGGGTGGGCATCCTGCCCGCCCAGTATATGCAAGTTTATTTGTGGAACAGCTTATTATGTCCGCTTGATCGCTTATTAAACCTGGAGAACCCCACCCCGCCTGCGAGGAGGGATTCTTTTATTATGGGTAATTTGCCGGACATAAGGGACTTCCAAGTAAAAAAATATTCCATTGCTATTGTTCACTGTTGACCGTTGACGGTTCACTTTCAGTCAACAGTCAACAGTCAACAGTCAACAGTCAACAGTCAACGACTTGAATGTGGAATAATTTATTTTTTGGAGTTCCCTAATATGATATTAGTTTAAAACCTTCGGGGGTTCCAATCTCCCAGAAAGAGTAATTCTGATTCCTGGATTCTGAATTCTTCTTTAAGGTGTTTGTTCAGAATCCGTCGGTGGTTCATTGTTAAATAACAGCAGACGTGCAGCGAGGATGGCAAATCCCACAGCAGCGATCGCTTTTAACAAGCGTGTAGGTAATAATTCTGCTACTGCACCTCCTGCTAATGATCCCAACAGACTTGTCAACAGCAATGCGCCTGCTGCACCAAAAAATACTGCACGCGGAGAATTACTACGCCCTGAAAGTGCGATCGCCGCTAGCTGACTTTTGTCACCCAATTCTGATAAAAAAACTGTAATAAAGCTTAGTCCTAAAAGATGCCAATCCATATTATTAAGGGGGAATGGGGGAGATGTGGTTCGACTTCGCTCACCAACCGGGAGATGAGGGAGAATAACTACTAACTTCTAATTCTTAACTAGTAACTCCTAACTCCTAACTAACCTTGGAATACATCCCAAAAGAGCATTAGGGAAATCACTAACAACATTACGCCTGCTGATTTTTCTACAGTTTTTGGGCTGAGTCGGGTGGCTATCCAACTACCTAAAAGCACGCCTAATAAGCTGGTGGTTATCAGCGCCGCCGCCGAGCCGATAAATACCACCCACGGCGAATGAGATTCTGCACTCATTAACAGGGTGGATAGCTGAGTTTTATCTCCAATTTCTGCTAGAAAAATGGTTACAAAAGTCGTACCAAAAACTACTAGCGCTGATTGCTGCTTTTGGGGACTATCGGCAACTACAGGCTGAACTGGTTTGGCGATCGCAGGAGTTAAGTTAAAATCATTGCTGTCTTTGGGTTCTAGCTCGATCTCAGTCTGAGATATGCCAGAAATGTCCAAAGGAGCAGAATCAAGTTTCACAGGCAATAGTTTTGTTGCGAGGTTGTTTTCATATTTCTATCATATTCTCAGATTGTTGTAATAAATTGCAACTCCAGATACTAAAACCAGGAGTGGGAGTTCACAGCCCAACAGCTTTATTGAAGCGTAGTATTTCCAGACTGCGATCGCCGTATACTCCTTCTATTTGCTGGCGACAGCAGTCGATAGCAAAATCGTTAACTTCTTCTGGTTCAACCCCATACATATCTTGAAACACTTCTGATTCCACACGGCAGAAGCGCGGACGATTTTGGTAGATGCGACATTCTCGCGTGGTATGGTCGAAATTAACGCACCATCCGCCTTCGCCTACCATGCTGAGGTAGAGTTCTAGTTCTGGTGGAGAGAGGTACTCATCCAAATCTGGACGATCTGCTGGATCAAGATTACAGCAGGCTCCACATTGTTTTACACATTGCCAAGTTGACATTTTATATTGGGGAGTAGGAATTGGGGAGTAGGAGTTAGGAGTTAGGAGTGGGAGACAATGGGACAAGAGGTGAGAAGTTGCAACAAGTCTTTCCCAATGCCCAATACCCAATGCCCCATTCCCTCATTTTACGTTTTTATGTCTTTTCTTATAATTTTGTTAAGTAAATTAAATCTAGCAGGCCATAGCCAGATATGATCAATTTCGGGTTTTGTAATTAAGTTATTGAATTTTTTAAGACAATTGGGAGGAGAAAGGAAAAATGGACGCTTTGTTTAACGCTTTTACCAGTATTAATTGGGAAGTAATTTTCCAATTGCTGTCCGTGGGGCTAATTGTGATTGCTGGGCCAGTGGTAATCTTTTTGCTGGCATTTCGCAACGGCAACTTATAAGAGTTATGAGTGCTGATTCAGAGTTAGGAGTGAGGAGTTAGGAGTGAGGAATTAAATTTTATTCTCAACTCATAACTCATAACTCATAAATCAGCACTCACAGTGTCATAGTCACAAGTGTTAATAATTCAAAATTCAAAATCAAAGACATTTCAGATGGGGATTTAAACCCCGATGGTTCTTGAGCAGTTCGGTAAACTCACTGTAAGACCTGTCTTCCCCTACGGGGAAGCAAGCTACACTTAGCGTCCTGCTTTTTAAGGACTGAAACTGATGCTACATGTAAATGTAGGGGTCTTAAACCCTTTAATTTACGATAAGTTAATTAATAACTCCTAACTCCTAACTCCTAACTCTTAACTCTTAACTGATAACGCCTGAAGGGCAGCTTGAATAATACTGTCATACTGTGGTTGAGAAATATCAACTTCTTTGGCGTTTTGCCGATTAATTCCTAGCAAACCAATTATATGTCCTGGCTGCATAGCTAAAACTTTGCCTTCAGAGTTTTTAATTCTTAATTCTGCTTCAATACCGTTTTTATAGAAACCACAAGTATACTGTCGCTGGTTGTATTCAAAAGTTGTGCTTGACGGGGTAGGTGGCGAAGCAAAATATTGTTGAAGCTGAATTGGCAATCTGACACCTATTAACTCTAGCTCAATGGTGGTGTTACCGTTAAAGTAATTTTCTCGTAGTTTGTAAGCTACATCCACTCGCGGTGGTAAGCGGAAATAGTCGCCCCAACGCCAAGCGATCGCTTTAATTTTATACTCTTGATTATCGACATTTTGGGCAATTGTCAGCTTAATGTGGCCCTTACCGACGATTTTTTGCTCAACCACTTGAACATTAGGTGTCCAGAAAACTGGATCGGGGTTGTCCATACCGCAGGGGTGCAGAGCATTAAGCTGTTGATAAAGCTGCTGATTGATGTGATTGAGGTTGACTTCGGCATCAATTTTGAGCAGAGGCTTGAGATGTTGGGGTTCAAGACACTGGTTAGCAAACTCAATCAAACGCGATCGCACCATCTCTAAATTATCTGCGGGTAGAGAGAATCCCCCGGCTGCTTTGTGTCCACCAAATTTCCCTAGTAAATCATGACAATATTCCAAAGCTTCAAACACATGAAACTCTGGAATTGAGCGTGCAGAACCACGTATATGTCCCTCATCCTCATAAGTCCCGATGAACACGGGAACGCCGTAGCGTTCCACCAGGCGGGAGGCGACAATCCCAATAACGCCATGATGCCAATTGGGTTGAACAACAATTAATACACGGTCATCTTGTAAAGACGCGATATATTGCGTCTCTACATAAGCGATCGCTTCTTGTTCAATTTGCTGACACATCTCTTGGCGACTGGCATTTATTTGTTCGCATTGCATTGCTCTTTCTAGCGCCACCCCCATATCATCTGTAGTCAGCAATTCAATCACAGTCTGGGGATTACCAATTCGACCAATAGCATTAATTCGTGGCCCCAGGCGAAAACCGATATCTTCAGGCTTTAGCGATTTTGGATTTTGGATTTTGGCTTTTGGATTGGCGATTTTCTCTTCTGCTCCCTCATCTCCCCTCGCCTGTACGCCGCCTACCTGAATTAACGCCTGCACTCCGGGTAAGTTTGACTTGGGTAAATGCTGTAAACCACGTTTCACCCAACGGCGATTTACACCAGTTAAGGGGGCCAAATCTGCGATCGTTCCCAGTGTAAATAGTGCTAGCATCGGCTGAATCAAGCCCTTAGTCTCTCCTAGCTGTTGCGCTAGAGACACTGCCAAAATGTAGGCGACACCAACACCAGCAACACCCCGATAAGGTGAGGATTCAGCTATTAGTTTAGGGTTGAGAATAGCGTTAGCTGGCGGTAATTTTTGAGGTATATCATGATGGTCGGTGATAATCACTGCAACACCAAGTTCTCTAGCTCTAGCAACTGGTTCAAACGCAGAGATGCCATTATCTACAGTGAGAATTAGCCCTACACCTTCGCTGTGAAATTCTTCAACTATGCGTTTATTAATACCGTAACCTTCGTGCATCCGGCTGGGAATAGCATAATCTACTTGTGCGCCTAAAGTGCGGAGACTACGCAAAAGTAGAGCCGTGCTGGTCATCCCATCAGCATCATAATCACCACAAATAGCAATTTTTGTTTGAGAAGCGATCGCATTTTGCAATAACTCTAAACTAATCGCCAAATCTGGGAAATCTTCTAACGGCGAAGGTAAAACTAAGGACTCTGGATTTAAAAATGCTTGTACCTGTTCTGGGGTTTCCATACCCCGATTAATCAACAACTGGCTGACAATGGGTGAAATGTTTGTCAAAGCTGCCAGATTTTGGGCAAATTCTGGTTTTTGTGGATAAATTTGCCAGCGCTGATCGGGTAAGCGCCTGGTAGGTTTTGATAGCTCAGATATAGGTCGGTCTAGCACAGTACAAGTTAGAAATTAGGAGTTAGGAGTTAGGAGTTAGGAGTTAGAAATTAGGAGTTAGAAATTAGGAGTTAGAAATTAGGAGTTAGAAATTAGGAGTTAGAAGTTGGAAATTAGGAGTTAGGAGTTAGAAGTTTTTAATTAAAAGTTATTTCTTAACTCATAACTCATAACTCATAACTCATAACTTTTAACATTTCTGTTAAAACACGTTGATTCTACCATCATCCATAATATATAACGAGCGATCGCCTGGAGAGCGCCAAGTCGGACGGAGTTCCAGCCGCAATGTGCCAAAGTTAAGTTTCGATACAATTGCTTGTAGTGACAAACCCTTTTCACTCCAAAATATCAAAGATGTATTTGGATCTGTACCCTCTATTTGTTCTAAATTTAATTTCTGCCCTGGACTCAAAGAAATTGCACCAGTCCCAGAGGGTTTTTGGATTTTAATCAGGTTTGGTGTGCTATTTACGACTTCAACTCTGATGTGTTGCCCAGGTGTAAACTGAATTGGGCGAGAACCACACTTAGAAGCACAAGTTCCAGCTAAAGTATTGCTGGGATTATTGATTGATGCAACTACAATGCTTGCTGCAACTAAAGCAAATGAAAAAGGCTTAAACATAATACACAGTATAACTACTAAACTGAAATATTACTTTAAGTTAAGACTATTAAGCCTCAGCATATTTTCCAGAATTAAGCTAATGCAAAGCAACATCAGTTCATCATTCTTTGATAAGCCATTTAATCGTGATTTAGCCAGTCCTTGAGTTGTTGAGTCACTACTGGGTGCCATGTTGCTTCGCTATGCTAGTTGGACTGGTGTAAGTGTGCTTTTACCCCCTGGATGACTAAATAACGTAATTGCGAATTGCGAATGGGCGAAAAAGCGAATTGGTTTAATCCCCCTGCGGATGCTCATCCCACAAGGTTGTTATTTCCCGTAAACTTTGGTGATTGCCATTGCCCAAAATCAGATGATCTAGTACCGGAATGCCCAAAAGCTGCGCCCCTACTAACAACTGACGCGTCAATTCTATATCTTCCTGGCTGGGTTCAAGGTTTCCAGAAGGATGGTTGTGGGCAACTATTACCCGCGTTGCACCTTGACGAATAACTTCCCGAAAAATATCACGGGGAGAGGCTAGGGTTTCGGTTGCTGTGCCAATAGTAATCACTTGCGTACCCAATAAGCGATTCTTAACATCTAATAGCACCACTGCAAAACGTTCTTGTATTTGCCACATCAAATCTTGACTGAGGGTAGCAGCAGCAGCAAGTGGACTATCAATTAATGTGCCATCGTTGGGGCGGGATTGAAAGGCGCGTTTACCCAATTCAATTGCTGCTAAGATACTTGTCGCCTTGGCTGGGCCAACACCAGAAATTTGCATCAACTCAGCAGGGCTAACTTCTCGCATAACTGCCAAAGGATCGCGTTGGTGTTTGCCTAATTCGCTCAAAATATATTGTCCCAAACCCACAGCCGATAGTTTTCCTGGGCCTTGACCGGTGCCTAGAAGAATTGCGATTAATTCTGCTGTGGCTAAAATTTTGGCACCATGCGTCATTAATCGCTCACGCGGACGCTCATTTGTAGGTAGGTCGGCAATTCTGAGGCAATAGGTCATAGAAAACTCAGAGAATAGTCATCAAAGATGGAACTATCTTTATTTATCCCTTGTTTGCTCTCAAAATCATCTTTATTTGAGAAAATCTTTAATTTTAGGAAATTTTCTCTATTTCTGTACATTACTCAACCATTTAGCCGTTTGCAAAGTGCCTTTCCAAAGAACGCAACAAAAGCTTATAGCTGCTGTACAGCCTGCTAAACAAGAAATCGCTGAGGGAACAGCTAAATTTCCTAATTCCCTACTCCCCACTCCCCATTCCCCACTCCCTATCCCAGTTATTGATAAATTTGCGTTGCTTTGAGCATGTGGTAGGTAATTATTAACTGAGTCAAAGCCAAGGGGTAACTTTGCAGTGTTTCTCCAGTTGTACCAGCAATTTTACCCAGTTCGGGATTACTTTCGCGATCGCAAATACTTCGTAAATGGGGCATATCAGAACAAATAATATGCTCTAGCTTATTCACCTGTTCTAAGGTTGCATGACCATCAACTTCTAAGACATCCACCGGCTTACTCATATCTCTGTCTAGTCCCAGGCGGATTGCTGATTCAGAATCACCATAGCCAGAGTTGATAATCTGGGTAAAATCTGGGTGGGGAATTGTCGGACGTAGTACCAAACGCACATTTAAATGTCCATTGGTTTCATCATCTTCCCCGATGGGTGGGTAGAAACTAATTACTATATCAGACCATTGCCGTTGCGGACGAATAAATTGTGCTGAATCTGGTTCGCGTTTTTCTAATTCTGCTAATACCTGTTCATCTGTGTAGCCGCGCTTTTGGGTATCCCGTTTAACTTTCCACTTAGTGCGTAGTTCTTCAGGAGGTGCAAGGTAAACTTTCACGTCGTAAGAATCACGAGCAGCACGAGTAGAATAACCGAGTAATCCCTCAATAATCACGAATTTATTGGGCTTGATATACTGCGGTGGCTCGAATGTGCCGGTTTTATGGCTGTAAACTGGTTTAAGAATTGGCTGTCCTGTGCGTAGCAACGACAGGTGTTGCTGCATTATATCTAAGTGGTTGCAGTCCGGGTGGAGAGCGGTGATGCCAATATCTGCACGCTGTTGGCGATCGTAACGGTGATAATCATCTGTGCATATCAGCGTAACATTTTCTGGGCCGAGTACCTGGGCGATTCCTCGCGTTAGTGTTGTTTTCCCAGCTGCGCTGTCGCCTACAATACCAAGAATTATTGGACGGCTCATCATACCTCCCAGAATACAAGCAAGTTTAGTAATAAAATTTTCCTACAATAGTTTTTATTCTAGAAGGGTTTAGGCAAGTAACTCAAACAAAGGGTTGGTATGCAATATCTCTACATATATAGAATGTCTGTGCGATGCCTACGGTGGTCACTGAGCCTGTCGAAGTGCGGTAAACTACACTTTTGGCACAATAATTACAATCTATAACAGTCCGCTTTGATTTTTGAAATTATTTGTGTAGACAGGGAGTGGGGAGTGGAGAGTGGGGAGTGGGAAAGAGGCGTTGCTGATTCCATGTATGAAAATGATTTTGCATAATACCAAAATCTTTGTAGAGACGTAGCAGTGGTACGTTTCTACATCTAGATTTTACGCAAGGCGTTATCATGTTCTTTGAGGTTTGGCATGATCTAATACCAATTCAATTAATGATTGCAACACATCCTTGGGTAAAGACGCGATGAATCGCGTCTCTACAGATGGTCTATTTGTCGCATTCTTTTTTCAAATTGGTATAAATATCCTGAGCGTAGGCGCAGCCCGTCGTAGACATCGCTTTGCTTATCAAACCGAGTTGCATTTAAAGATAATTTTTGACTTCTAAAAAATTGTTGGCGAGTATCAAAGACTCGTCCACGAGTATCAAAGACTCATCCACGAGTATCAAAGACTCATTCACGAGTATCAAAGACTCATCCACGAGTAAAAAAGACTCATTCACGAGTATCAAAGACTCATTCACGAGTATCAAAGACTCATTCACGAGTATCAAAGACTCATCCACGAGTATCAAAGACTCGTTCACGAGTATCAAAGACTCGTTCACGAGTATCAAAGACTCGTTCACGAGTATCAAAGACTCATCCACGAGTATCAAAGACTCGTTCACGAGTATCAAAGACTCGTTCACGAGTATTAAAGACTCATCTACGAGTATTAAAGACTCATCCCCAATCCCCGATATTATGACAACTCAAACATTAGGACTCGAACAAAACCTCTATGACTACTTACTATCAGTCTCTTTGCGAGAACCAGAGATTTTAACCCAACTGAGACAAGAAACAGCCCAGTATCCAATAGGGAGAATGCAGATTGCTCCCGAACAGGGGCAATTTTTGGCGTTATTGGTGCAGTTGTTGGGAGCTAAGAAAACTTTGGATATTGGGGTATTTACAGGTTATAGTTCCCTGGTGGTGGCATTGGCGCTACCTAGCGACGGTAAAGTGGTAGCCTGTGATGTGAGTGAGGAATTTACAGCGATCGCTCGGCGCTATTGGCAGCAAGCAGGAGTGGCGGATAAAATTCAACTGCACATTGCCCCAGCTTTGGAGACTTTGGATCGGCTACTGGCAACAAAAGAGGCGGAAACCTTTGATTTTGCTTTCATCGATGCAGATAAGAGCAACTATGATGGTTATTATGAGCGATCGCTACAATTAGTGCGTCCGGGAGGACTGATTGCGATCGATAATGTCCTGTGGTCAGGTAAGGTGGCCGACCCCGAAGTGCAAGATAATAGAACTAAAAAGATTCGTGCCTTTAATCAAAAGCTGCATCAAGACCAGCGAGTTAGTCTTAGTTTAGTAGCGATCGCAGATGGCTTAACTCTGGCACTGAAGAAGTAATGTCTCTGAATCCCCATTTCTCTATTTGTTAGAAACCCAGAAGTGTCTTTAATTTTGAACTTTGAATAATGAAATTGTTAATCGGTTGTATATTATTACTAGACCAAAGTGAATAAATGCCTCTATTAACTGTTTAACCTTTAATATTAATATTCGTGGAAGATATTCTGCAAGCAGTAGAAAGAATTTTGCAAGACAAGCCTCTTGCTTCCATTCAATGTTTTGTGCTATCTCAATCGTGGTTGGGCAAAACTTACGATGAAATGGCAGAGGTATCAGGCTACCGCAACAATTACATCAAGGAAGTTGGCTCTGAGTTGTGGCAAGACCTTTCTGTTGCGCTTGGAAAGAAAATAACGAAAAAAAATCTACATTTAGCTTTGGATAAATACCTCCAAGAGAAGATAACTGATCGGGAGAATCAGAGCCAAGAAAAGTTGGGCGAAGAATCTAGCTTAGAAATGGTTTCTCCAGACTTGTCTTTAGCAAGCAAGATCGAATTTCCCAGCGGCCCTGTACCACTAGGTTCTCCTCTTTACATCAATCGCCCTCCTCTAGAAGAACTTGTTTGTAACGAGATTTTACACCCTGGTTGCTTAATCAGAATCAAAGCACCGAGAAAAACCGGAAAAAGTTCTCTGCTGAACCGGATGATTACTTATGCTAAAGAGCAAGGTTATCAAATTGCCTATTTGGACTTTCAAGAAGCTGACGAAGATATTTTTGCTTCTCTGGATAAATTTTTGCGTTGGTTTTGTATCTATATCAGCAGGCAATTAAATCTCCTTCCTTGTCTAGATGATTTTTGGGATACGGAAATGGGTAGCAAGGTAAGCTGCAAAATCTATTTTGAAGCATATCTACTGCAATACATTAAGCAAAGTCCTGTAGTTTTGGCTTTGAATGAAGTCCATCGAGTTTTTGAACATCCCAATATTGCCCAAGACTTTCTGCCAATGCTGCGATTTTGGCACGAAAAAGCAAAGCAGGATCAAATCTGGCAAAAACTCCGAATGGTGGTAGTTCACACCACAGAAATTTATATTCCACTCAAGCTAAACCAATCGCCTTTCAATGTCGGGATAACAATTACGTTGCCGCCGTTTACCCTCAATCAGGTACAGAATTTAGCATTAGCTTACGGGCTACATTGGGCAGCAGACTCCGAAGGGGCAAAACGCCTTGTACCCTTACAAGCAATGGTAGGAGGACATCCCTATTTGGTGAGTCTGGCGCTTTATCATCTATGTCATGAAGAAATAACATTAGAGATGTTACTAGAAAGCGCATCTACACCAGTGGGAATTTACAGTCAGCATTTACGAGAACTGTTGAGCTTACTCCAAAAAGAACCAGAATTAATGTCAGCGATGGAAAAGGTAATTGCAACAGATGAAAAAGTGGAGCTAGACGCGATCGCTGCTTACAAGCTAGAAAGTATGGGTTTGGTTCAATTAAACGGCAATCAAGCTCACGCAAGGTGTGAGTTATATCGCTTTTATTTTAGCCAACAACTGGGACGCTCAGGGTAATAATAGTTCTGGTAAACTGTTGCAAGATAAATAATCAAAATACTTGTTCTCATTCTTAATAGAAATTTTTTCAATTATTTTGATCAAAATTAATTTATGAAAAATGAGAACTAATTTAAAATTTTCAATCAAATGAACAATTATCGATACCAAGTTGGTGGAACCCTGACAACAGACGCTCCTAGCTATGTTGAGCGCAGAGCGGATGTGGAACTGTACGAAGCCTTGAAACAGGGAGAATTTTGCTACATCCTGAGCAGTAGGCAAATGGGCAAATCCTCACTTATGGTAAAAACAAAGCATCGCTTTCAACAAGAGGGCTTTAAATGTGCCACCGTTGATATGACTAATATTGGTTGTGAAAATATAACTCCAGAGCAGTGGTATAAGGGATTTGTAGGTGATTTATGGTTGAGTTTTAAACTGTTAGGTAAAGTCAATTTAAAAAACTGGTGGCAAGAACAAAATGATATTTCTTTGGTTCAGAAACTCAGTCGATTTATTTCCGAAATTCTGTTAGCTCAGTTTCCTAACGAAAGACTATTTATTTTTATTGATGAAATTGATAGTATTCTCAGTCTCGATTTCTCTGTTGATGACTTTTTTAGCTTGATTCGCTTTTGTTATAACCAACGAGCAATTGATCCAGAGTATCATCGGATTACATTTGCAATTTTTGGTGTTGCGACACCTTCAGATTTAATTCGATATCGAAATAATACTACCCCGTTTAATATTGGTAAAGCTATCCAAATAAATGGGTTCACATTTCAAGAAGCTCAACCATTATCTTTGGGGTTAGATATTAAAAATAATCATCCCCAGAAAGTTTTGAAAGAAGTATTAGCATGGACAGAAGGACAACCATTTCTTACTCAAAAGCTGTGTCGGCTACTTGTCAGTTTATCTCAAAATGATATGAGTAGAATGCTAAAAATACCCACTGGCGCAGAAGAATTTTGGATAGAAAGTGTGGTGCGATCGCACATCATCGAAAAATGGGAATCACAAGATGAACCAGAGCATTTACGGACAATTAGCGATCGCATCCTGGGAAACGAACAAATTGCCGCCAGATTGCTGGGAATTTATCAACAAATTCTCCAAGGAGTGAAAGTCCCAGCCGACGATAGTCAAGAACAGGTAGAACTGTTGCTGTCTGGTTTGGTAATCAAAAAGCAAGGTTTTCTCAAAATCAAAAATCGAATTTATCAAGAAGTTTTCAATTTAGAATGGGTTGGAAAAAAATTAGCTTACTTGCGCCCCTACTATGAAACCTTCAATGCATGGATAGCTTCAAAAGAAAAAGATGAATCTCGCTTATTGCGGGGACAAGCCTTAATTGATGCTCAAACTTGGGCAAATGGCAAAAGCTTAAGCAACTTAGATTATCGATTTTTAGCTGCTAGTGAAGAATTAGATCGGCGAGAAATGCAGCACGCATTAGAAGCCGAACGCGCCAAAGAAATTGAAGTACGACTTGCAGAACAACAAAAAAGGCTGATTCAACAAAAGAAAACTGCTACAATAGTGACACTTTTGCTCGTAGGTATGACAATCAAGTTGGTAATTTCTATAGTGTGGGGAGTGTCGCTTTTACGAAAGATTGATGCTTTAGAATTACAGTTAAAATGTAACCATGTGTCCATTAAATAATTATTGTCAGTTTTAAAGAATTAATGACAACAGTTTTCACGGGTGGGGTTTCTAAAGCCCTCCCGCTAGGTGGTGGGTTGAAAGAAGCTTGCTCTATCTTTGGCGGAGTCAGGGGTTCGGAGTTTCCACAGCCCTCGCGTTGGTGGTGGGTTGAAGTTATTATCAGTGGTTTGAAAGGAGCGCTGCGATCGCACGTAAAACGCAGCTATATAGTAGTGGAGCCTCTGCTTGGGTGTAAACAGCAAAACAAGAGGTAGTATATTTTTGTAATTAGACTGCAAATAAAGGGCTTTAAAGCTACTCTGGTAATTCAATAACCTTGAGCCTGCTGTAATAATTAAATTAGTAACCATATATTTAGCCGAGGTTTACAGGCTAATTTTGGACAATAATTCTTTAAAATTGATTTGATTGCTGAAAGCACCGAAAATACGTAACTTATGCGCCTGAACTTGCAAAAAATGGACATTAATTCTTTAAAACTGACAATAATTATTTAATGGACAAATGGAGAATAACGGATTTGAACCGATGGCCTCTGCGGTGCGATCGCAGCACTCTACCAACTGAGCTAATTCCCCAAAATCTGTGCAAAGTCAAGAGTAATATTACTCATTAACTCAATACACCATCACCATATAGTATTCTAACATTCAGTTGCCGATGGCTGAGGCTGTTTTTGAGAATAAACCTTCTGCACGCGTTGGAGTTCCAAATCACTGAGATAATCAACAGTCCAGTTACAGCAGCGCTGGAGCATGTGGAATGGGTAAGTATTGGCTACACCGACAACTTGCATGTGCGATCGCTTCGCCGCTTCGATACCTGCTGGAGTATCTTCAATTGCGAGACACTCGTGTGGTTGCAGATTCAATTCAGGATATTCTTTATTTAGGCGTTTTACTGCCAGTAAATAACCATCGGGTTCTGGTTTACTGGTGGTGATGTCATCACCCGCGACGATAATTTTAAAATATTCAGTTAGTTTAGCGCGATTCAGTACCAATTCTATTTCTTGGCGAATCGCGCCACTAACTAATCCTAGTTTCAGATTCCGCGATCGCACCTGATATATTAAATCTTCTACGCCTGGATATAAAGGCAGTTTCTCGATTTTCTCTAGTTCCACCACATAGGCTTGGGCTTTGCGGTACAGCAACTGAGTTAAATAGCTTTCGTTAGCGACTCTACCACGATTAGCGAGTAGTTGCCCAAAACAAGCGCGATCGCTGCGTCCTAAAGAAGCTTGACGCTCACTCACCCGTTGGGGTTGGAGATTTTCTTCAATGAGAATCTCATCTATCAGTTGCAGGTGGATTGGCTCATCGTTAATGATGACACCATTAAAATCAAAGAGAACTGCCTTTAAACTCATGCGATTATGCCAAATGCGGGAGATCCAAGTCCCTCCAAATTATTATTATCTACTGATGTGGGAGTGTAACGACGGACATTTTCAGTTGCGATCGGTTTAACGCCGCCAGTTACCTGATTTATCCACCATACATCGTGCGATCGCACAGCTTCAAATCCGGCTGCACCCATATTTGCCTCTACGCTACCAGCAGCATACTCACGAATATATGGCTCCTCAAAGACATCATTAAGCCATTCTAACTGACGCAGAGTCTTCTGATTCCCATCTAGAATTAGTACTTGCCCTCCAGCTACCAGCAACCGGAAGCTTTCCCGCAGAATTGCTAGGGACACCGCATCTGGTGTTTCGTGGAATAGCAAAGAAGCTGTCACTAAGTCAAATGTTGCATCTCTGAAACCAGTTTTTTCAGCATTTCCGTGTCGCCAGACTATATCTAAACCAGCATTTCTAGCTTTATCTTCTGCCCTTACCAGCATATATGGTGATAAATCCAAACCAATAACTTCCGCTTCGGGGAAAGCTTGCTTTAGCATTAAAGTAGTGGAACCTGTACCGCAGCCTAAATCGAGTATGCGTCGTGGTTTTACCTTGACGGCATCAATTAAAGCCTGACGGACAATAGTTTCATTAGGCGGTACTACATATTGGGTAATTGGATCGTAACTAACTGCTGCACCGTAATTGAGATATCCGCCTGCAATCCCGTGAAAATTTTGACTGCTGTAGTACGCCGGAATTATCACATCATCTCGTCGATAGCGATCGCACTCTTTCTCCCAGTCAATACTATCAGCGTAACGCCGTAATCCATCTTCATCAATCAAAAGACGCACTACAGGGGATAAAAAACGTTCCCAGATTGTATCTTGACGCACTGCCATATTCTGTCAGAACTTTAAGGGGCTATTTAACAGAGGAATTTTCTTTACAAATTTTAATACATTTGATAAGCATCTGCTTTCACTCTGTGGTAGTGGGTTGACGTTTGTAATCTTATTTGTTACGCTTGTACTACAATCAGTAGTTCTTCAAATTCACGAAAATTGAGCAAGCCAAATTAAAGACAATACAATTTTTAAATTGCTACAACTAACTAGTGGTCTGTCCCATTGATTTTGAGGGGCTGCTAGATCCCCGACTTCTTTAAGAAGTCGGGGATCTGAACATCACTAACCTCTCAAAACTTTTGGGACAGACTACTAGTAGTATGTCAAGTTTAAATTGATGGGTAAGCAAGTTCGTAGGAAAAACTTTAGCCATTATTTTATAAGCACTAAAGTGCTTACTACAAACCTTGGAAAAGTACTAGATAATGGGTTATGAACCATACAGATAATTATCAGTACAATCTACCCAATCTAAAATTTAAAATCCAAAATAAAAAAAATTATGCCCTACGAAAAGTTAGAAATTACCACACCAGCACCCGTCTTCTCTTGGGCAAATCACTCTTTGGGGCCAGAAGAAACCAAGATGGCCAAGAATGTGGCATCATTACCATTTGTGTTTAAGCATGTCGCATTAATGCCAGATGTTCACTTAGGGAAAGGTGCTTTAGTTGGTTCTGTAATTGCAACCAAAGAGGCAATTATACCCGCAGCTGTCGGTGTGGATATTGGTTGCGGAATGAGCGCTATCAAAACATCATTTACCGCCGCACAACTCGAAGGTAAACTGAAGAAAATTCGCCTGGATATTGAAGCAGCAATTCCGACTGGATTTAACGAAAACAAAGACGTTGAAAAATCTGTCAGCAACTGGCAACACTGGGATGATTTTAAAGACTTGCATCGCGGTGTGCAAGACCTACAAAGTAAAGCAATGAAACAGATGGGTTCTCTGGGTGGAGGAAACCATTTTATTGAAGTGTGCCTTGATACAGAGAATCAAGTTTGGCTGATGCTGCATTCTGGTTCGCGTAACATCGGCAATAAACTCGCCCAGTGTCATATTCATACAGCCAGAGAATTAGCAAGGATGGCTGGTAATAAATTGCCTGACCCTGATTTGGCTCATTTTGTCGCTGGTACGCCAGAATTTCAAGCATACTGGCATGATTTGCAATGGTCACAAAACTATGCGCGTGTCAACCGTGATGTGATGATGGCGCGTTTTAAGCACATAGTTGAGAAGCATTTAGTCGGTGGGAAGGCAACTAAACCTTTATTGCAGGTTAATTGTCATCACAATTACGCCGAAAAAGAAGTGCATTTTGATGAGGATGTTTACGTTACTCGTAAAGGTGCAGTCCGCGCCCAGACTGAAGATTATGGGATTATTCCGGGTTCCATGGGGGCAAAGTCTTTCATCGTTAAGGGTAAAGGTAATGCCCACAGTTTTTGTTCTTGTTCTCACGGTGCAGGGCGTTTGATGTCTAGAAATAAGGCTAAAAATGTCTATACACTTGATGATTTGATAGAGCAAACAAATGGTGTGGAATGCCGCAAAGATGAGGGCGTGTTAGATGAAATTCCTGGTGCTTATAAACCGATAGAACAAGTTATGGAAAATCAAGCGGATTTGGTTGAAGTTGTAGCGACGCTTAAGCAAGTTCTTTGTGTTAAGGGATAAGTTTGTCGGGTGGGTAATGCCCACCTTTTTTATTTTTTAAACGCAGAGGGACGCTGAGGTAAGCGCAGAGGTACGCTGAGGAAGAAATGATTGTTTTAAGTGAATCGACTGAACAAATAGAGCCATCTGCCAGCGCTAGCGAAAATAAATTAATGGCTGAAGCTGCCCAATTATTAGGATTTCCTGTGTTTGTCAAAGGCGCAGTTCAATCTATAAAAATGCAAGGATGGAAATCTTGTGTAGCGAATAATCTGGAGGAATTAGTCAGACTGACAGAGTGGTTATTAAAACTTAAAGATCGTTCACGAGGTAGAGTTATTAAGTATTGTTTGTTGTTAGCGCTACTCTACGAAAAACTGCTGTTCGCTGATAGCGCTAACATTTAAATTTGGTGTCTTTTCAAAATTACATTGTCAAAGATTGAGGATTTGTCTCAATCAATTTCGCTAAATCTTGCAAGAACGCCGCAGCATGGGCACCATAAATAATCCGGTGGTCAGAAGTAATATTTACTTGCATTTGTTGGCGCACGCCAAATAAACCGTCAGATGTTGCTACTACTTGCGGGCGGGATGCCCCGATCGCTAAAATTGAACCTTGTCCAGGCGGCAAAATCGCATCAAATTTATCCACGCCAAACATCCCCAAATTGGACAGGGTAAAAGTACCACTGTTGTATTCTTGGGGCTGTAGTTGTTTTGCCCTGGCACGTTCTACCAAAGACTTCCAAGTACGCGATAGAGAATATATATCAACTGCGTCTGCATTTTGCAGCACAGGTGTAATTAATCCGCCATCATCCATCGCCACAGCTACAGAAATGTTGATATCAGAATGATAAACAATACCCTGGTCTGAGTAACTAGCATTTAACAATGGGTGTTTTTGCAACGTTACCGCTACAGCTTTCGCCAGTAGCGCTGTCATTGTCACACCTTTGGATTTAATTTGTTTATAAAGTTTGTCTAACCCATCAGTAGTAATTGTATAACCGACACGGAAGACGGGCACGGATATGGTAGCTACCATGTTCCGCACTACCGCATTTTGGAAGGTAGTTAGAGGCACGATTTGACCAGGAACAGCCGCTACTGCTGGCGCGGGTGCGGGTGTGCGAGGTGCTGGGGGTGCAACTGGGGCGCTGGTTGGTACAGGCGCTGGTGGGGCAACTGGGGCAGGTGCAGGTTGCTTGCCCTGATTAGACAATGCTTCCACATCTTCAGCGACAATGCGACCGTGGGGGCCACTGCCTTGGAGTGTAGTTAAATCAACTTTGAGTTCTTTGGCTAATTTGCGGGCCCGGGGTGAAGCTACAAGCCTTCCTTCTTTGTGGTTAGACCCGTTTTGAGACGCTAAGGCAGGTGTGGCAGCTGAAGCTGTGGCGGGGACTGGTTCAGGGGAAGAGGTAGTAGTAGCAGCCGCGCCGCCGGAATTGGCAAGAGATTTAGCCTGTTCAATTTCAGCTTCCGTTTCGGCGATGAAGGCGATCGCAGATCCTACGGGGGCAGTTTCACCAGCTTCAACTATGATATGAGCAAGAAAGCCTTCATAAAAGGTTTCTACATCCATATCTGCCTTATCTGACTCTACAACCACCACTGTTTCGCCTTTTTCCACTTTGTCCCCTGGCGATTTCACCCAGGAAACGATTTTGCCTTCCGTCATGGTGGAACTCAGCGCCGGCATAAATACTTCGTGAATGCTCATAGGGTGGTTTGGGAATCAATGGTTTATGGACTTTAACAGCTTTTATCAGATCGAATTGTATCTTGGTGGGAGAGTTTTGGACTGGAGATTTTATATTTTAATTGGGGAGTAGGGAGTGGGGAGTGGGGAATGGGGGGGAGTTCCTAACTCCTAACTCTTGTACAGACGCGATTAATCGCGTCTCTCCAGGAACCTAAATATAACTTAGAGGTCTATAATACAGAGCTATGCTCGATGGTTAGCCAATATCTCGATCTCGTTTTAGTCGTTGACTTGGAACAACCATCACGAGTTTCTCACAGATTAAATGGGATTGCTATTTATATTCCTCATAACCACTGCTTAAGATACAGGAGCTTCTCACAGGTAGAGGATATAGGATACAGTTCAATCTAGAATTCAAAATTGGTCATAAACCTATTTGAAATTCCTGTTTACTTTTATGTCGGCAAAGTTGAAATTCTTTTTGATTGTGATACTAAGTATCTTTGCGACTGCTAGCGCTGGAGTTTATATTATCCAGGGCCAGCCATTTGCACCGATTGTTGAGACTACTGATGTACAAACCCAGCAAGTGGCAGCAATACATCAGTCTCAAGAGGTTGTGGCATACTCAGAGCGTTCCGATTATAAAACCATAGCTTTAGAAAAGCTCACCTCATCTCTCCAAGGTAGTGATCCTGCTACCCTCGCCCTGAATGCCTTTGACGACATAGCATCAGTGGGAGGAACGCGAAAGGTAGAGGTAGCTTATCCACAACGAAATCAAGCCCTTGTGACGATTACGCAAATCAAGGGGGGTGATGATTCAGTTGGTATTAAATATCGAGTTGAGATGACTACTTTTGGGCGATCGCTTTTTATTAGCTCACCTCCAGTCTGGCAAATTGTTTGGGCCGGAGTGAGGAGTTAGTTAGGAGTTAGGAGTGAGGAGTGAGGAGTTAGTTAAGAGTTAGGAGTGAGGAGTGAGGAGTTAGTTAGGAGTGAGGAGTGAGGAGTTAGTTAGGAGTTAGGAGTGAGGAGTGAGGAGTTAGTTAAGAGTTAGGAATTTAAACTCATAACTCATAACTCATAACTCATAACTCATAACTCATAACTCCTAACTCCTAACTTATAACTTTATTAAATGTCGCCGCGAATTTCTTCGACAACGCCATCGCGCAAGACGATTTCTACCTGCATTTTACTAATCAGGTTATCACCGATCTCTACCCGGAAAAAGCCTTCCATTTGGAATTGGTTGACTTCTTGATCTTGCTGAAGAAACTGCACTTGCTGGAGGTTTTGCAGCAATTGATTTTTCTGCTCTAGAAATTCACTTTTCTTTTGATTGACTTGGAGTTGGATATTATCAATTTGTTGAAGAGTCTGGGGGCCTGGTGGTTGCAGACTCTGCTTTTGAATTGCCGCGATCGCTCTTTGTCCTTCTACGTCTAGCTGTTGCAGTTGCTGATCGAGTTGATTGATTTGCGTTTGCAGCTGCTGTTGTACTTCCTCTTTCCAGAGGGGAGTAACAATAACTTTGACGTTAACGACGCGTTTCAGGAGCAAGTTAGATTTGGAGACATCCATAAATATTTCACGTTCACTCTTACTAGTTGGGAGGTGGAATGATTAGGCAAACATGCCGTCAATAATATCGTGATAGCGTTCCGTAACGACGTGTCGGCGAACTTTTAGTGTTTGTGTCATCAAGCCATTTTCGATGGAAAACGGTTCCAGAATCAGTCTAAACGTTCCAATGCGGTCATCCGGTCGATAACCTGGACGATTTTGTACTTCCCGATTTAATTCTTGGCGAAATAAATCCTGGATCATTCTACTCTCCAAGTCAATTTTTTGACTAGGTGAAGAAGCAACCGCATCATTCTGCGTATCCAGTGTCAAATTCTGACTTGCTGCCCATTTTTCTAAGGCTTCGACATTGGGGACAATTAAGGCTCCCAGGCTGCGCTGATCTTGCCCGACGAGCATAATTTGATCGATATATGGCGATCGCAAACACACATCTTCAATTGGCTGTGGTTCGATGTTTTCGCCGTTAGTCAATACAATCGTATCCTTTGCTCTGCCAGTTAGCACCAAGTCGTCTTGTGGTGTCAGCCAACCCAAATCGCCGCTATCAAACCAACCTTCAGCGTCAATTGCTTTCGCTGTCGCTTCGGGATTTTGGTAATAGCCTTGCATAATCTGCGGCCCCCTCAACAATACTAAGCCTCGCTTTTCTACTGGTAGAGGCGCTTTTGTCTCAGGATCTACGATTTTAGCTTCTGTAGCGGGTAGTGGTTGCCCTGATGCACCAATCAAATTTCGCCAAGGACGCCGCACATGGGTAACAGGAGAAGTTTCTGTCAAGCCATAACCTTGCAAAATCTGGACACCAATAATTTCAAAGAAATTATCTATGTGTCTGGGAAGCGCACCGCCGCCGCTAATCATCTGCTTAACTTGTCCTCCTGTGGCTTCGCGCACTTTGGCATAAACCAGTCGTTCTCCCAAGGCATGGAGGGGTAATAAAGCTGATGCTTGGATTTTAGCTGTTAATCGTTCGATCGCTGAAGCATGAAGATTATTTAAATCCAATCCTTGAGCAACTCGCCGCGCTTTGATATATTTCTCGCTATTGCCCAATAAAAAGTTAATTAGGCGTTGTTTATTGGCTGGTTGCTCACGGAACTGCTTTTGCACTCCTTCATAAATCGATTCCCACAGGCGGGGTACACCCACCATGTAGTTGGGTTTAAATTGTCTCAAATCTGCTTTCACAGAGCGCAAGTTGGTATAAACTTGCGTGCAACCTTGAGATAGTAAATAATATTCAACAGTTCGTTCATAACTGTGCCAGGAAGGTAGGATACTGAGAACCATATCGCCCGCATTTGGTTGCAATACTGTGCCAAAGGTTGTCACTTGGTGCATCAAGTTACTATAAGACAGCATTACACCCTTAGGTTTACCTGTGGTGCCAGAGGTGTAAATTAAGGTTGCTAGAGCATCACGATTTTGCTTGACTGGCACAAAATTATGATTTTTCCCAATTTCGATCAACTGGGCAAAATTTAGCACCTTTAGGGTTTCGTTTGTCGGTGGTGCTTCATCCGAAAGTAATATTACCAGATGAATTGGTAAATCTTTGAGACGGTCTTGCAGTTTTTTAAGTGTCTTTAGATCCTCAACTACTATTGCCGTACTGCCACTATTAGCAATGATAAACAGTAGTTCTTCTTTTTCCGCTTGGGAGCTACGTACCGCATCAACCGCTCCAGCAGTCATTATGCCTTGATCGGCAATAAACCAGCGAGGACTGTTGTCAGCAATTAAGGAAATGCGATCGCCTACCTTTATTCCTAACGCCTGCAATCCAGCAGCAAATAGTCGCATTTGCTCTGCCAACTGGGTATAAGTAATTGCTACTTCTGGTTTAGCATGAGGGTTACGGAGGGCGACAACATCACCAAATCGTCCAGCTGCCAAAGGCCAAATTTCTGGCAGCGATTCCACATTTGTGTAATCTACCAACCGCTTTAATGCCTCGCGTTCTTGTTGACTAATGTTAGATAAGAAAGAAGACGCGGTTTGGGTTTTTGACATAACACCTTACCTAAATATCGTAAACTAATCGTAATTCTTAGCTTATTTTGTTATTACGCTACAATAACCTTCCTTATTATCCACATTCTCTTCTGTGTATGATAATTCCAGGAATTCCACGTTTATATTTACAAAAATTTATGTTAAAGTTAATTTACATAGACTGCAAGCAATGATTGTGTTTGCAGCTAAGAACAGCGATGTTTACGATGGTCACGAGCGCAGCCGAAGTGCGGGCTATTCGGCGTCGCCTACGTTTCACAGGAGATGATTACCTATGAATTTGATAGACGCTATACTGCTAACGCTGCTCAACATTGCTGCTTGCATGGCGTTTCCTAAGCTTTTAGCTCTTTTTATGGCTGAGAAAACCAAACTTACAGAAACGTTGCCGAATGCTTCTAAATTGCAAGCAGCTAAAATTCAAGTTACCAGTTTTCCTTATTGTACAGCTTACCAATTGACAGGCAGTCAATTCTGTAAATTTAGTCCTGATTTTTGTCCTAATTGTTCTCCGAATTGATGGACTATTTATTTGCCAGTAAAAATTACTCGGTACTTAATATTAGCTTTAAATTCACTCTTTAAGAGAGATTAATTGCTAATTACCTATAGGAATCATATTTGATTTTTGAAATTCTCTATGTGGTGCGCGTTCATGTTGGTAAAGCCTCTCGTAGAGAAGCGTCTCGCAGAGAAGCGCGATAGGCGGGGAATAGTGAATATGGAATCACGCTTTTCAAGCTTTACAGAGATTTTTCAGAAATCAAATTATAGTCCTATATAATTTTTAATGTGGATTAAACAAAACGTAAAAATTATGTTTCATAGTGTGCGTTACGCTTTTAGATAACGCACCATATCAATGTAAGGATTATTAATTATGAATGCAAGGCGCTAGTACCGCAAGGCGGAAGTCACGCATTCACGCATAATTGTATTCCAAGCTTTTGCGCCATTTTCAATGGTATGTTTATTTACGCCGTGCTGTACTAGCTAGCGATATTCTTTTTCTGGTACTCTAAAGGCTGCATATTTCCATTCATTACCCTCTAAATATTCAATTTTAAATTCTCCTTTAGTTAATAAAGTTATATCTTTAAGTTTTACTATCGCATTTTCTCCTAATAAAATACATTCAGAATTACTGGTGGTAGGTTGGTTTGGTGTTGTATTTATTTGATTAATAACTTTACGCTGCAATTCTTGATACTGTTGCTCAGTTATTAGTTTAGAATCGTATAGCTTTTTTATTTCTCGTAATTGGGTTTCTATATCTGAGCCACCTTGATTTGAGACGTTATCGATTTTACAAGAATCTGGTTTAAAAGCAATTTTTCTGACAGGATGATCCCACCATTTAGAAACCTGAGTTAACCAATTAGTTGTTCTTGTAGTATGTACTACTTTTACTTGATTATCACTTATTTCTAAACGTACCCAATCAGTTGATCTTTTTTGAATCAAACCAGCAAATCCCCAAGACAAGACACTTCCTACTGAAACACCAGAATCTGCTAGACGAAGCTTAATAACTCTAGGTTCTATAGCTTGTGCTATTTTAATTTGCTCTGGAGCTATAAAGCTAATATTATTAGCAAGCAAAGCAGGATTTTTTTCTGTCGCAGTCGAAGGCTTTAGGGCTGTAGAATTTGCAAGCAATACTGCTGCTATCAAAATGCTAACTTTATTGCTCATGATTATTTTGTATTGTTTGTCTCATTAAATTACATGTAAATTAATATACTATAGTAATTAATTTAAGCTTGTCAATAAGAAAATATTATAGCGGTTCTCACTCTTCTCACTTCGGTGCAATACAGTGGTCATAAAATTTAGTTATTGGTGCAAGGCGATGTCTTACAATAATATTCAAAAATGAAAGTTTGATTATTTATTATTTGTTCTTGCTGTAGTTGTTTTAGGTCTGACGATAATAAAAAATGCGATCGCAGTAAAAAATAACATTTGCCAAGTTACCAAATTCCAACCACCGAGATTCCAGCATAATAGACCAATGCTAGTACCTATAGAACCGCCGATAAAATAGGTAGTCATGTAAACTGTGTTGATGCGACTATTCGATTGAGCATCAAGAGTGTATATTCTTGCGACATTAGTCACTTGGGTTGCCTGTACACCTACATCTAGTAACAATACAGCAACAGCGATCGCCAGTGCAGAATTAGCAGCAATTTTAGCAATTACTAAACCTGCAATCACCATCGAGACAGCAAGAGTTAAGGAACGTCGGGAGTTACCTTGATCGGCTAGTTTACCAAAAACTGGTGCCATTAATGCACCGGCGATCGCCACAAAGCCATACATCCCAATTGTGTCAGATTGAAAATTAAAAGGCGCTCCGCTTAAATGGAAAGTCAGCGTTGTCCAAAATGAGCAAAAGACACCAAACAATAACCCACTAATTAAAGACGCTTCTCTTAATAATGAAAAACGCTTTAGTTGATGAAGTGTTGAACTTAATAACTCTAAATAATAACCATTAAATTCATTTTTGACACTAGGCAAATATATATTTAGCAAGACAATAACAATTAAAATCATTCCTGCCGAAAATCCATATACATAACGCCAACTTAACCATTCAGCAATATATCCACTAAAAACCCTTGCTCCTAAAACTCCAATCAATATACCAGTAAAAATGTTGCCTACGGTTTGACCTGTAGTTACTCTATCTATACTTGCTGCTAAAGGTAAAATAATCTGAGCGGAGACTGTCGCAATCCCAATTGCTATGCTCAATATCCAAACTTCGACGATGTTTTGTGAAAACGTCATGCCTATCAACAAACAGAACAAACATGTCAATAAGCAAAGAATTAATTTTTTCTTGTTGATTTTATCGCCCAAGGGAATTAAAAAGAAAATCCCTAAACCGTAACCAACTTGCGTAAGCACAGATATGCTACCCGCTTCGCCTTCACTGACTCGAAAAGATGATGCAATATCTTTAAGGATTGGCTGATTATAATAAACGTTAGCAACACAAACACCAGATGCGATCGCCATAATCAGTACCTGGACTTTAGTTAATGTGTTACTTAAGATTTGCTTTTCCATTAAACCTAAAATTTATACAGGAAAAAACTGGTTTACAGTACAGCTAAAACCAGGCAATAGAGGAGAAATTATATTATCACTACTAAATAGGGTTGCTACCAAATTAAGTTGAGTTTGTTCGCGCCGATAGACCTCTAGTTTACGCGATCGCCAATCAGCAATCCAATATTCTTTTACTCCTCTAGAAGAATAAAGCTTAAGTTTAGCTTCCTTATCCCGTCTTTCGTCTGACTTGCTAAGAGACAAAACTTCGATTACTAAATCTGGTGCGCCAGTTAAATGTCCCGCTTCATCCAATGTTAGCGCCAAGGTTTCCTTTGTAGCCCAAACTACATCAGGAATCACATTATCTGATTCTGAAAACAAAACGCCGGGGTTTATCACAGCTTCTCCTAAACCAGTAGACTCTGACCAAATGTTAAGCTGTTGGAAAATCATGCCACAAGTTTGCTGATGTTTAAAGTGAGGTGCCCTGGTCATAAATAATTCTCCATCAACTATCTCGTAGCGCGTCCCTTCATTTTCTGGTAACAGTTCTACATCCTGAGTTGTCCAGCGTACTCCTGTATTAAGCATCTGACTCATCGGCTAACTCCTTTAATCTTGC
Source organism: Nostoc sphaeroides (assembly GCF_003443655.1). Classification (NCBI taxonomy): domain Bacteria; kingdom Bacillati; phylum Cyanobacteriota; class Cyanophyceae; order Nostocales; family Nostocaceae; genus Nostoc; species Nostoc sphaeroides. Next base: position 4,865,317 of record NZ_CP031941.1, on the reverse strand, counting down.
TCTTGTATTTTAACTATAAAAGGATGTTTGTAAAGTCTCAATTCATGCTAGCTCGCTCTACTTAATTTCTTTAATTTCAGTGCGTTTCAACGCACTTTAGTTATGAGCAATCAATTTATTGCAGGGCGGGAAAACAACGCAAAACCAATGTTTTAGGGGTGGTGGGTTTAGCTAGAGAGTGAATTTAGCAACAGTCTCATTCTATTAGCCGAATACTTTCAAACATCCTTTAAAGTTTAATTATCACTTACGATTTTCACGCCGCCACTTACCCCGTACTAAGCGAATTTCATCATAAGTGTAGCTTTCGCCTAGTTGTTCTCGAATTGGCGTTAAAGAGATATCACCAAGCACTTCTAAAACTTGCCAAATTTTTTGTTGATGTTCAAGAGGTACTAACTGATTTATATCTACAGGCTGATTTTTTTCAATCAAATCTGTCAAATGACGAATAATTGTTGTGGGGCGAATATTACGTTTTTTGGCAATTTCATTAACACTAAAACCTTGTTTATGTAATTGTAATGTGAATATTTCTGTCTCAGAAGGTAAGCTAACAGAGGGTGTAAAACTAACTTGGGGTGGATCTATCAAACCTTTTTCTTGGCGGTAGGCGCGAATTTCTGCGAGGAATTTATCGCCATATTGGGAAAGTTTGTGACTACCTACGCCGGAAAGTTTACCAAATTCGGTTAGTGTTGTGGGTTGTACCTGTGCCATCAATTTTAGGGTAGAATCCTGAAAGACAACGTAAGGTGGTACAGATTGTTCATCAGCAAGTTGTTTACGGAGCGATCGCAACCTCTGCATTAACATCTCTGCTTCAACAGCCTTTTCACTCCCTTCTTCCCAAGTAACCTTCTGTGCTACGGGAACAACAAGGGAAACTGTACGCTGTCGCCGCATCACTTCCCAACTGAGGGGGTTAAGTTTCAAAACTGAGTAACCATCGCTAGTCTGTTCTAGCAATCCTTGATGTAAAAGCGATCGCGCTAACATTCGCCATTCATCTACGCTCTTATCTTTGCCAATCCCATAAGTAGAAAGTTTATCGTGTTCATACTGGATAATTTTGTCTTTTTTTGCCCCCCGCAACACATCAATAATGTGCAGCATCCCAAATCTTTCTTTACAACGCGCCACACAAGATAAAAACTTCATGGCTTCAATTGTCCAGTCTTGCATTGGTTTGGGATGACGGCAATTATCGCAGTTACCGCAATTACCGGGAAAACGTTCCCCAAAATAACCTAGTTGAATTGTTCGCCGACAAACAGTACCTTCAGCATAGTCAATTACCTGACGCAGTTGTTGTTTAGCAATCAACTGTTCTTGGGGGTCAGTTTTTTGGTTAATACTCCATTCAATGGTTTTAATATCACCAAAGCTGAAAAAAAGTGTACAACGTGAAGGTTCACTATCCCTTCCCGCCCTACCTGATTCTTGATAATAACTTTCTAAATTACGCGGTAAATCAAAGTGAATTACTAACCGCACATCTGGCTTATTAATTCCCATTCCAAAGGCAATTGTTGCCACCATGACGCGCACATCATCCCGAATAAATCGAGTTTGATTGCTGCTGCGTTCTTCATCAGTTAATCCGGCATGATAAGATAAGGCAGAAATTTTATCATTTTGCAATTTAAAGGTGAGTTCATCAACTTTTTTGCGCGTTAGGCAATAAATAATTGCTGAACCTTCATTTTCTCGAATAAGTTCTAATAATTCAGCATACGCAGACTTGGTTTTAGAACGGACTTCGTAATAAAGGTTTTGGCGATTAAAGCTAGCAATGTGGATACTGGGTTGCTTTAGCCCTAGTTGTTGGATAATATCAGCACGGACGCGATCGGTTGCTGTGGCGGTGAGGGCGAGTGTAGGGACATCAGGATAGCGTTTCCGCAGAGATTTCATCTGGCGGTATTCTGGGCGGAAGTCGTGTCCCCACTCAGAGACACAGTGGGCTTCGTCAATGGCAAAAGCCGCAATGCCAATTTTTTCTTTGACTAAATCGAGAAACGGGAGAAATCTTTCACTCAACAGACGTTCTGGGGCGACGTAAAGTAATCTAACTTTACCACTGAGGATAGCTTCTTCCCGCGATCGCACCTTATAGGGATTCAGACTACTATTCAAAAATGTGGCGTTAATATTATTATTCCGCAGTCCTTCCACTTGGTCTTGCATCAAAGCGATTAATGGCGACACTACCACAGTTAAGCCTTGTTTGATCAATGCAGGTAACTGAAAGCACAGAGATTTTCCCCCGCCCGTAGGCATGACAATCAATAAATCCCGATTTTGCAGCGCATCTTCGATAATTTGCCGTTGTCCGGGGCGGAATTTGTCATAACCGAAGTGATATTTTAGCGCTTGTTCGAGATGGGGATACTGAAGCATAGCGATCGCTTTTTCCGGGGCTGTCTGCGTGAGTAGTTATTGAAGATATCAGGATTTTAACTCACATCACCGGCAGTGTTGGGAAGCCCTGCGTTTCTGGAGTGCGTAGGCGCAGCCCGCCGTAGGCATCGCCCGCTCATTAAATATCATACATGAGCGTAGGCGCAGCCCGTCGTAGACATCGCTTTTCTTTTGAGACAGTTGCGAGAAAATTAGCGATTTTACTTGTATTGAGCTAATAAACATCCTCATGAGTACCAACGTCTAGCAAAAGAACAACTTGTTCCTCACCAAAGTCCTCGCGCCGTGGAAGTTCCTGGCTTTAGACATGGCCCGGATTTCTCACAAGCAATAAAAAATGTCTTACATGACCTCATGTAAGACATTTTTTGATACATTATCAATTCAAATTTAAGTGTGGAGATTAATTAAGTATAAAACCGTGATACAAGGATAAAATAGTCACTATGTTTGCCTTGGTACTGAAATCGAAATGCTCTGTTGATAAAATTGAGCATTTAAAAACTAAACCGCGTCTACCTTGAAAACCGTAGTTTTCTAGAATTAGGTTAAAGCTGAGAACTCAAGCCACAACCGAATAATACACTCTCCTTAAAAACTCCAGGTTTCAAAATGGACGAGGTTTAGACTTAGATAAAACCAAGCTAAACTCTAGTTAATTTAGTTTGTAGCTCTTTTTTTCTTAAAGTGCTATAAACTCCAAATAATCCCAGAGTAATCAGAGGAAGGATAGAATTATGTTCGGGAACAGAAACTGGACCGGCAATTTGTTTTAAATTTAAATTTCCTTCAAGTCTAAGTGCAGAATCAAAATGACTACCACCGATTGTAAAGCCAAATGTCTGACCAGCAGAAATATTGCTAAAAGTATAACTACCAGATTCATTAAATCCAGCAGATGGGGAACTACAGCAGTTGATCGGACCAGCGCTGTATAAAGTTGTGTTTGGATTAAAAGTATTGAGGAAGGCTGTTACTTGGAAGTAAGAATGGAAACCTGTATAGTTCCAGTCAAAATTATAATTACCATCAGTATTTGCTACTGTCGAAATTGTCCAAGTGTTTGTATAAAAACCTTCTGTACCAGGTAGATCATAACTTAAATTATATTCATCTAGATTGACTTGTTGGGTATTAGTTGTTCCTGGTCCAGATATTGTCCAATTAACTGGAGTGAAAGTACTAGCAAGGCAGTTAGGTGCAATACTTAATGTTAAAGCTGTAGTACAAGCAATTACCTTACTTATAGTCTTCATAGTTGATAGTGAAAAATTACTGCCTTGATTTTGTAATAAACTAACATTACCTCTAACAACCGTTTATAAGCTACATACATGTCACAAAGCTTAACCTGTTATAGCGTTTTTCAAGTAACTGAGGTACACCAAAATCTTGTTTACCAAGGTTAGTAGCTTTGAAAACGTACCTCACCAGGTCGGGAACCGCTATATCACGGGATGATTTTATTACTGCTTATAGCGTTTTCCAGGCTACTGAAGTACAGACGAACCTTTTATATCAAAACAACTAGCTTTAAAAACGTACCTCACTAGATTGAGAAACGCTATATGAACAGGTATAGAAATATATAGCGGTTCTCAATTGCGTGAAATACAGACCTAACCCCCAGCCCCTTCCCTACGTTCGCGCAGCGTCTCGAAGAGAGGGAAGGGGAGTAAGCATCAAAGCCTCTCTCCTTTTAGGAGAGAGGTCAAAATGTATTGCATCCAAATGAGAAGCGCTATAGTAGCTGCGATCGCCATACTAGATGCGGAGAGTGCGAAGATTTTGGCGAGGATTGACCGAATGCTATGCAGTTGACATTGAAGAAAAATCCCAAAAAAGGAGCCTAATTTAGGCTCCTTAATAAAAAACTGGTAATAGAATTGTGACTACTTAACAGTCACCTTACCGCCAGCTTCTTCGATGCGCTTCTTAGCATCTTCAGCAGCATCCTTAGCAATACCTTCTTTAACAGCCTTGGGCGCAGCTTCTACCAAGTCTTTAGCTTCTTTCAGACCCAAGCCGGTCAATTCCCGGACAATCTTCAGTACGGCAATCTTCTTATCAGCTGGGACAGATTCGAGAATCACTTCAAACTCGGTTTGCTCAACAGCTTCCTCAGCAGGAGCAGTAGGACCAGGGCCTGCAAACGCTACGCCAACAGGTGCAGCAGCACTCACGCCAAAAGCTTCTTCAATTTGCTTAACTAACTCAGAAGCTTCCAGCAAAGACAGTTTTTTTAGTTCTTCTAAAATGTTATCGGTTGCAGCAGACATTGATATAACTCCTGTAATTTTGATTGATTATTTATTAGTCATTAGTCATTAGTCATTGGTCATTAGCTTTTGACTGTTGACTGATGAACCACGAAGTCTATTCAGCAGCACTTTCTGTGCTGCTATCAGCAACAGCTTCGGCTTCGGTGCTGCTATCAGCAACAGCAGCACTTTCGGTGCTACCACCACTTTGCTCTTGTTCAGACACAGCCTGCAAAGCGCGAGCCAGTGAACCAGGAACTTCATTAATACCCACAGCAATCTTGGTAGCCAAGGCGTTGATAGCCCCAGCAATTTGGGCGATGAGTTGTTCCTTAGATGGCAAGTCTCCTAGTACCTTGACATCAGGTTCTTTGAGTAGGCGACCTTCCAGTACACCACCACGAAGTTCTGTCTTCTTGCTGACTTTTTGAAATTCTTGGTAAGCCTTAATTGCCGATGAAAAATCTTCTTTTACCAGCAAAAAGGCGGAAGAACCGTTGAGCAATTCCGACAAAGGCTGCCATTTTTCATCATCTTTAATGGCAATACCCATTAGAGTGTTCTTCGTCACTTTACAAACAGTGCCACTAGGACGCAGCCGCCGCCGTAAGTCTGTGATTTCAGAAACTGTTAGCCCCTGATAGTCAATTACCAGTGCCAGAGTTGACTGACTCAAAGTTTCTTTGAGGTCAGCTACTATCTCTTTTTTATTTTCTAGTGTTCTACCCATTCCAATCTCACCTCCTTAAAATAATCGGTGAAGTGCCCTACTTGTACGTTTCTTCTAAACCTGAACCCAAACAACAAACCCCAGCTAATCTAGCCGGGGTCGAGTATTAAGACTCTTGACGCCATAGTTATCACACCTTTTTTTATGGGTGGTAATTCTGACTATTAGAGTTTTAACCTCGGCAGGATATTTAAGCTATTAGCACCTGCTGTCTCCGGCTTTGCCTATTTAATTTAAAGTTAGAAGTGAGGAGTTAAAAGTGAGGAGTGAGGAGTGAGGAGTTAAAAATAAAACTTATAACTTATAACTCTCTTAATTCCTAACTCATAACTCCTAACTCATAACTCCTAACTCCTAACTCTTAGTTAACCAGCTTCGCTCAGTTTCAAATCTCGTAGGGCGGTGACATCAATTTTAATCGATGGCCCCATTGTGGCTGACACATAAAATGTGCGCCAATAACGACCTTTAGCCCCTGAAGGACGGTTACGGTCAATCGTCTCCTGCAATGCCTTCAGGTTGACTAACAAATCTTCAGGCGAGAATGTTGTCTTACCAAACATAACATGGACAATGCCAGTTCGGTCAGCTCGGAATTCTAATTTACCAGCTTTGAATTCTGCGATCGCACTTCCTAAATCAAATGTTACGGTTCCACCTTTGGGCGATGGCATCAAACCACGCGGCCCAAGCAACTTACCCAGCTTTGCCACCTGTGGCATCACATCGGGTGTGGCAATCAGCTTATCAAAATCCATTCTACCTTTCTGGATTTCGTCAATCAGTTCTTCTGAACCGACTATATCAGCACCAGCGTTGCTTGCTTCGTTGACCTTTTCGCCTCTAGCAATCACCGCCACCCGGACGATTTGTCCAGTACCTTTGGGCAGTGCTACCGTTGTCCGCAACTGTTGGTCTGTATACTTAGGGTCAATTCCCAGCCGGACATGCGCTTCCGCAGCTTCGGTAAATTTAGCTGTTGCTGTCTCTTTGAGAAGGGCTAAAGCCTCTAAAGGATGATAGTCCTTATCTTCTACTTTTGCTTGCAGTCCTTGCAAACGACGCGATATTTTTGCCATTTTTCTCTCCTGGGGTAATTCCGAAGCCTCGCCTCTCCCCCGATACAATTTTGGATTTTAGATTTTGGAGTAGCAAGTTAGGAGTAAGGAATGAGGAGTTACTAATTTAAAACTCATAACTCATAACTCATAACTTTTTTAGTCTGTGATTGTTACACCCATATTTTTAGCCGTTCCTGCCACAATCTTCATTGCCGCGTCTATGTCGTTGGCATTAAGGTCGGGGAGTTTCGTTTGGGCTATTTCTTGCAATTGGGCTTTGCTAATTGACCCAACCTTCTTTTTGTTGGGTTCATTCGAGCCTTTTTCAACCTTCGCCGCCTTCCGAATCAACACTGATGCTGGTGGCGTTTTGAGGACAAATGTAAAACTCCGGTCTTCAAAAACCGAGATTTCTACAGGTATCACCATTCCAGCTTGGTCTGCTGTTTTGGCGTTGTACTCTTTGCAGAACATCATGATGTTAACGCCATGTTGACCCAGCGCGGGCCCAACTGGCGGTGCTGGGTTGGCTTTTCCAGCATTCAGGGCCAGTTTAATGACCGCCACTACTTTCTTCGCCATTTGTATTTAACTCTGTTTCTCTACCTGATTAAATTCCAGTTCTACTGGTGTATCCCTGCCGAAAATTGAGAGCAAGGCTTTAAGTTTACTCCGTTCTGGAGAAACTTCAATTACCTCGCCTTCAAAATCTTTAAATGGGCCAGAAAGCACCATTATCTTATCACCAGTAGCCATGTCAATTTTGAGAACTGGCTCTTGTTCGCTGGTTTGTTTGAATATGCGTTCGACTTCTGAAGAACTCAGTGGTATGGGGTTCACATGACCGCGACCCTTACTGCTACCACGTTTTTGTTCTGCACCGACAAAGTTAATAACATGAGAGGTGTTTCGTACCACCTGCCAGGTATCATCATCCATCATCATCCGCACCAGCACATAGCCAGGGAAAACTTTTTCTTCTGTATGCTGGCGACTGCCATCTTTGCGGATTTTCACCGCCGGCGTTTGTGGAATTTCTACCTGAACAATTTTGTCGGCTACATCAAAAGTTTGAATGCGTTGCTCTAAGTTAGTCTTTACACGCTTTTCACAGCCTGAGGCTACTTGCACTGCGTACCAGCGTGCTTCTTTTGACGCTGTTTCTGCTGTTTCTGCTGTTTCCTCCGACTGGAACGTGGAGTTGCGAGGTTCCTCTGTTGCAAAAGTCATCAGAACACCTGTTTTGCTGCCCAACCAAACAATCCATCGACCAAGTATATCAAAGATGCGGAGAGTGCAACCATTAACAACACAGCGGCGGATTCGCTCACTATCTGTTTCCGACTGGGCCAAACTACTTTTTCAAGTTCTTCTTTGGTTCCCTGTATGAAGTTGTTAAAGCTAAACCCATTTGTGGTTTCTGGCAATTCTGCTTCACTTTTTTTGGCCACGACCCTTAATTCTCCCGTTTGTCACTCAATTTTGGATTTGGGACTTCGACTACGCTCAGTCGAACGATTTTGGATTTTAGATTTACCTCATGCTTTAAGACAAAGGCACTCAACTTCAGATTTTGGGTTGTGCATTTGATTTTTTGTCAATCCAAAATTTAAAATTTAAAATCTAAAATTTGTTCATCCACGTTTGCAGTTTCGACTTTATTTCGCTTACTGAAAGCAAAACAACTACAAATACAATAAGTTTACCCGAAATTATTAACGCTAACTGCTAATATAGCAGTTGCGTAATTATTTCGGGCTTTGTTTTTTGCTCTTGAGCGCGCCCTGGAGGACTTGAACCCCCGACATCAGGTTTTGGAGACCTGCGTTCTACCAACTGAACTAAGAGCGCACAAGCTGTTTTTGATTCAGTTATTGCGCTTAACTAATGTTTTCAGTTTAACGCAACACGCGATTTTTATCATACCTCAATTTCCTTGATAAAACAAGTTAGCGGCAGATGCCGCTTAAGATTTCTCTCATACTATTGAAGGACGAATCACAAAGGGCGGTCAAACCGTTGCTTGATCCGGGTTGCCTTACCTACGCGATCGCGGAGATAATACAGTTTAGCACGGCGTACCTTACCACGACGTAATACTTTGATGCTGTCAATCCGGGGAGAATGCAACAAAAACACCCGCTCAACACCCACACCTTGAAAAACCTTACGGACTGTAATCGTTTCGTTGATGCCACCATTGCGTTTGGCAATCACTACTCCCTCGTAGGGTTGTACACGGTACTTTTCGCCTTCCTTGATTTTGACTCCGACTTTTACGGTGTCGCCCACATAAATGTCGGGCAGATTCGATTTTAGGTGTTCCGCTTCAATCGAGCGGATAATCTCTTGAGCGTTCATAGTCTTTGGTGTCTGCTTAAAAAAATCTCACGATCATCAATGATAAATCGATAATCCTATTTCAGTCTACTTGTTAGTATTGATAATTTTACTGATACAACAGCCTAAAGTTCAAAGCTATATTGCAGAATGCCGTCACACAGGGGTGAAATTTATGAAATTTAGCGTCGTCATCAGTACCTATAATCGCTTGAATTTGCTGCAAAGAGCAATTGATTCGGCTCGTAACCAAACCATTGAGTGCGAGGTGGTTGTTGCCGATGACTGTTCTTCTGACGATACGCAAACCTATATTAAAAGCTTAGGGGACAAGGTTGTTTACCATTGTAACGAAGTGAACCTTGGCCATGCAGCAACGGTAAATGCTGGAGTTGCCAAAGCTAGCGGCGACTGGATTAAATTTTTAGATGATGACGACTATTTAGCACCTAACTGCATAGAAGAGATGATTAAGGCGATCGCACTTCGTCCCGATGCTGTAATCTGCTCTTGTGTGGCGGCTCAGGTGGATGGTAATGAAGTTGAACTTAGTCGCACCCCCCAAGTTGGCCCCGGTTTAGCTTTTTATATCCCCCAAGCCGATATTCATTACGGTATGCTATTAGAGCTTGTACCATTTGGCACGCCTGTACAAGTAGCTTCGCGACGTGATGCTTTTCTGCAAACTGGTGGTTGGGACTCTACACTCGATGCTAACTGTGATGATATCGATTCGTGGATTCGGATTGCCCAGTTTGGCGATGCTATTTTCCTTAATCAGTGTCTTGCTTACCGCACTGTCTGGCCAGGTGCGTATAATCAAAAGTTTTCTTTGTCTCGACGGTTAGCTACAAATATTTTGATGAAGGAAAAAATTTACGCCTTGGTAAATGAGCAACATCGCTCCAAAATTCCTCTTTTTCAGGATATAAAAAATTACCTGAAACTTCATTGGGTTTTAGTAGCATTGAAACAAAAAAATATCAAGAGTTTCCTTTCAATGATAGATCCTTCTATAATTTCTCCTCAGTCTTGGAAGTTTTTGCTAACTGCTGCCTCATCACGCCGCTCTCAGGGAAACAATTCTCAGATTCGCAAACTTGTGTTGATTGAGTCGTAATTTATGATACCTAGCAAAACACCCAGATTAAATAATTCGTGATTCGTAATTCGCAATTCGTAATGGGCTACGCTAACGTGAATTTTGTTTTGCATTAGCGTTCGCGCAGCGTCTTGTAGAGTTGCGTTAGCGAGTCCGCGTACCCTTACTCTTAAGCAAGCTACGCGTAGCGTCTCGTAGAGAGCGTCTGCGGATTGTAACCCCAACGCAAAACTTGCTACCTGTCTTATTGAGGTATTAAACCCTTTCATTTACTGTCATATTCTTCATTCCGTGAAATCCTTAAATCACTTAAATCAGTGATAAAAATTGAGTTTGTAGTGTTTGCGTAGTCCCTTCTACGAGACGCACTCGCGTTCACTAGACTTTTATTCTCTGTTTTGGCGATGTATTGAATAATATTTATATATGTGCTGTGCTGCCCTAGAGTCCGATGTCAGGGTATTGGCTCATGCTGGTTGATCGTATTGGGGAATAGCAAAGAAGGCTGTAGCAACTGAAATAGCAGATTTAGTCTGGAGAATTTTAGAGTTTTACCCCGATTTATTGAGCCGTTACAGAATAAGTCTTTAAGGCTAAGTGACTGATTATAAGTGCTATAGCGGTTATCGATTGGATGAGAACACCAAAGTCCTTGCTGTCAAATCATTCCAGCATTTTTTTTGTATCTCACTGAACTGCACACCGCTATAGCGATCAGTAAGTAGTGTCAATTATACGCACTACTGACTACTTTTGAGTTGTCGTTGAAGACCTCAATAATTATGTTGATTTATACTCAGTTACTTATCTTTATTTTTTATACATATCTCAAAGATTATGCGAATCATCCATATTTTGAACCACGTTCAAGAAATAGGTAACGGTATTGTAAATGTAGCTGTGGATTTGGCTTGTTTACAGGCAAAATCTGGTTATGAGGTAGCGGTGATTTCTGCTGGTGGTGAATATGAGAAATTACTAAATATATATGGTGTTAAACATTACCAACTAGACCAAACTAGAAAACCGATAAGTATTATCAAAGCGGCTGTACGTTATAGAGCGATCGCAGCAGAATTTCAGCCGGATATTGTTCACGCCCACATGATGACGGGAGTTATCCTAGCCCGCATTTTTAAAGGGCATAAATATGCTTTAGTTTCCACAGTCCACAATGAATTTCAGCGTTCTAGTTTGTTGATGGGTTTAGCTGACAGGGTAATTGCTGTCAGTAAGGCTGTGCGAGATTCTATGGAAAGGCGTGGTATTTCAGAAAAAAAGCTGCGGATAGTATGTAATGGAACTTTGGGCAGTCCCCGCACACGACAAATACAAGATTATCAACCTTTACCATTACAACGTCCAGCGATCGCAACTGTAGCCGGAATGTATCAACGCAAGGGAATCGCTGAGTTAATCGCTGCTTTTGAACAAATCGCCTCAGATTTTCCCCAAGCGCATCTTTATTTGGTAGGAAATGGCCCTGATAAACAGCTATTTGAGGCACAGGCACAAGCAACTTCTGTAAAAGAACGTATTCATTTTGAAGGTTTCCAGGCGGAACCTCAACGCTATCTGATATCTTGTGACATATTTGTGCTAGCTTCCCACCGCGATCCTTGCCCGTTGGTGCTTTCGGAAGCTAGGGAAGCGGGAACTGCGATCGTTGGCACTCAAGTAGACGGGATTCCTGAAGCTTTGGACAATGGGGAAGCAGGGCTTTTAGTGCCAGTAAAAGATAGTAATGCTTTGGCTGGAGTTTTAGTAAAATTACTGAGTAATGCCGATATGTTGCACGAATGGAAACAACGGGCAAATCACAACCTAGAGTGGCTGAGTGTTGCCCGCGTCCATCAGGAAACACTGGCGGTGTATCGTGAATTAATTGCTGAGTGAGAGCTTTAACAGTGAAGCGATCGCTTTACTTTGAAAGCTACACCTAAAGCGCCAAAAACTAGTACACCCAAAACATTAGTTGATTCAGGAACAGCGGTGTAATAACTAGCCACTCTGATTGGCCCATCTTTATCCACTTGCTCTGCTGGCACTGGTGGAATGATTCCAGCACCTGGCGATACATTGGGGTTGGTAGCGAATGGATTGTAAAACAGGGTTCCGTTTGGGATTACGCCACCACTAAAAGTGATGATGTTATCTTTTATGGTAATGTCTCTAAAAATATCCTTTAGATCAGAGTTATTAGAGTAACCAATCTTGCCATCTCCATTAACATCTCCCCACTGCACCGGCTCATTATTAAATACGGGAGTAGAATCTGGATTACTATAGGACAGCGTTTTTAAATCAAAGACCAAGCTTTCTATATCGTACCCAGTAGCATTTAGAAAGTTATTAGCTACATCTGAGACACCATATTCTATTACTTGCCCTGGTTGAAACTCTGGCCCAAGTGTTCTTGGGTTTTTCGTTTCGAGTATGTCTTCATTTTGAGTTGTCACGATGGGTTCTACCAAGATGAAGGCTCTCGCTGGTGTCAAAGACAAAAAACTAATTCCTACTGCTCCTAGAACAGATAAGGCTATTTTTGTTGTTATTGTAGTCATATTTCTGTCCTGTTTATACTGATTGAGAGAATACTATACCGCGTGAATTAAATTAAACAGCAAAAACCCGCTTTTAAATCGCCATCTAACTGCTAGATAAATAGCGGTTAATGTGTGCTTGCTGAGTGAGTTTATATTTACCAAGCCCCTTCGGGGCGGGAACAGGGAACAGGGAACAGGGGACAGGGAACAGAAAAAAAATTAGCCCCGAATATAGGGTTGAAAGCCCCTAAATTTATTTATGAAAAGAGATAAAAATATTTGAAACGAGATGGCGTAAGCCACGATGTTTCAATGCGTCCTTGTACAAATCCCCTGATTTTAATTATGGGGATTTCCCTGTTGCCTGTTGCCCGTTCCCTGTTCCCTGTTCCCTTTTAATCATAGATTGATTTATAAAACAATTCTTGTAATGCTTTATCAAAATAACTAGTAATCTTACCCAATCTTTATAAAAAATCTAAATTAGAACTTATACGTTGACAGATTAGACAATATGTGAATTTGAAAAAGCTGAGTTAACGCGATCTACCAACAAGTTTTTTTTGTTGGCAAATCACGTTAATTTAAATTCCAGCGTAGAACGTGTTGAAAAATTTAATCCTAAGCTAATCAGCATTCAAGTTGCTCGCATCAGGGCGGGCAAGATGCCCACCCCACAAGATATTGAGAAAATTTTCATCTGCAAATTAGATGTGTTTTAGCTTATGAGGGATTCAAATGAATTTTTTCGTAAATCCACGCAACCAAATTAATACTGGCTTCGCCCAATTCCCACCTAGCAAATCGTGTAGCAGAATATAAAAACAGGGGATGATAAACAATGTCAGCATTGTAGCGATCGCCATCCCAAAGAAAACTACAATCCCTAAAGGCTGCAAAAACTCAGAACCTTCGCCAATGCCCAATGCTAACGGGAACAGTCCCAAGATAGTGGTGACTGTAGTCATGATAATTGGGCGCAAGCGTTGAGGAGCAGCTTTCACGATCGCAATTTGGCGAGTACAATCAACTTCTTCCCGAATTTGGTTCGCCAGTTCTACCATTAAAATCCCTGCGTTCACTACAATTCCCACCAGCAGCACGACACCAACAATTACAGTTGCGCCAATTGCAGTTTGGGTAATGTAAAGTCCAAAAATTCCCCCAGCTAACGCCAGTGGTACGGTGAAGATAATTACCAAGGGGTCAATCAGCGAATTGTATTGCACCGCCATTACTACAAAGATTAAGAACACCGCCAACGCCCCCAAAGTTTTTAAAGCATCCTGAAGTTGCTGATTCGTTTCTTGGGCAGAACTAGGTACAATTGAAACGCCATCAGGTAAGTCTACATCTTGGAGTACTTGGTTGACTTCTGCGATCGCTTCACCAAGACTAGCTCCCTCGCTGAGATTACCTGCCACAATAAAAGCTTGACGCTGATTAATTCGTTGCACCTCACCAGGCGCTTGACCTTCTTGAATGTTCGCAACATCTGAAAGCCGGATTAGTTGATTATTTTCTGTAAATAGCGGTAATTGCTCTAGCTGGGAAGGACGCGCAATTGCTTCTTTATTTAGCTGCACCCGCACATCAACTAAACGATTACCGCGTTGAATTTGCGTCGGAACTGAACCTTCAATTGCTGTTTGAACTGTTGCACCAATTTGCCCGGCGCTCAACCCTAAAGCCGAAACCCTTTCCCAATCGGGGCGAATTTGGATTTCTGGTTGCCGGGGGTCGGCATCTGGTCGAAATGTCGCTAATTTTGCCCTTTCTTGCAATGCTTGCAGCACTTGCGCCCCTGCTTGCGTTAAGTTTTCTTCATTCTCACCTTGCAGAATCACGTCAACGTCTGACCCTTGCACTGGAGAATTACTCAAAATTAAACCCCGCACCTGACCAGGATTGAGGCGTAGCAGAATTCCTGCTAAGTTGAGTTTGTTAAATTCCTGAGTTACTTTTTTGACGAAGGCTTCGACATCTGTGCCTGGTTTTAGATTGATAGTGCTGCTGGCACGTAAAGGATTTTCTGTAGTATTGCTACCAAACAAAGAACCACCCACAGTTGTGAAAGCAGACTCAGTTTCTGGTTGTTTGAGCAAAATGTCATCGACAATTTGCATAACTTTCTCAGAAGTTGCTAAAGGTGTACCAGGAGGAAACTGCGCTCTCAAGGTAGCTTGACCAGTACTGATGCGGGGTAAAATTTCTTGGGGAATTTGACCAAACATAAAGAAGCTACTGCCGCCTAAAATTACCAAAGCAGCAATAACGACGAGGAGTCGATAGCGCAAAACCTTGGTTAAGAAGTTAGCGTATCCCCGCGTAGCATCTTCAAATCGGTGATTAAATTGTCTAAGCAGCCAAAATTCACTGATCCGACTAGACCAGCGAATTCCCAAGAGTCGAGAAGATAGCATCGGCACTACTGTGATGGCGACGACAAGGGAGGCTGCGACTGCGAAGCTAATTGTCAGAATCAGTTCATTAAATAGCAGTGCAATAAAGCCGCCAATTAACAGGAATGGTACTACAGAAACTAAGTTAGCACCTGTAGCAGCAACTAAAGCAGATTCTACTTCTTGGGAAGCATTAATGGCAGTGTCAATAAAGAATTTTGAATTTTTCTTCTGCCCCTCTGCCTCCATCTCTTTCTGATTGGGAGTCATCCCCGCTTTTTCGGAAATATTTTCTAGGATCACAACCGATGTATCAATTGCTTGACCGACTCCTAATGTCAGACCTGCCAAACTGAATACATTTAAAGTTAAGCCAAAGATTTTCATTAGAGCGATCGCTGCTAGAGTACACAACGGAATCGTTAAACTGATAATCAATGTTTGTCTGAATGATCCCAAAAATAACAACACTGCTGCTGCTGCTAACAATGCTCCAGAAATCCCTGAAAAGATGACATCATTTAAAGAATTGCGGATGAAAACAGATTCATCTGTGGTGGGACTCAAAGTCATGTCTGCTGGAATTAAACCCGATTGCCGTAATTGTTCAATTCGCCGCTTCACAGCATCTACAACTGTGATTGTGTTGGCTTCAGGCTGCTTTTGAATTGAAAATTTCACCGCAGGCTGACGGTTGAGATAAACAAATAGTCGCTGCTCTTCTGTATCATCAATTACCTCCGCAAAGTCTCGCAAATAAACGCGGCGAGAAGGTGCAGGGGAGGCAGGGGAGGCAGGGGAGGCAGGGGAGGCAGGGGAGGAAACTTCCAAGGAAAGGTTTTCAATTTCCTTGGCATTTTGGAAACGTCCTACAGTCCGAGTCAATGGTTCGGAATTTTGCCCCAGAATCCGACCACCAGAAGTATCTTGGTTACGGGCTGTTAATTCATCTAAGACATCATTTAACCCCACACCCAAGGCTTGCAATCGGTTTAAGTCAACAAGCACCCGTACTTCTTCCTCTGCACCGCCAGATACATCAACAGAGGCGACTCCCGGCACGACACTGAGTTCACGCGTTAACTCTTCATCAGCAAATATGCGTAAATCTTTACCTGGCAAAGAAGCAGATGTCAATGCCAATTCATAAACCGGCAATTGGGAAGGATCAACTTTAAATAAGCGCGGCTCCTCTATCGTATCTGGCAGTTGTCCTCTACTTCGGTTAAAAGCAGCAGTAGCATCGTTTAGGGCTTGGTCAATATCGCCCCCTGGTTGGAAGTATAAATCGAGGCTGACTTGTCCCTCACGGGTGCGGGAAAAAACTTGCACTACATTCTCGGTTGCCCGTAAAGCTTCTTCTAAAGGTCTGGTGATTTCATCTACTGCTACTTCTGGTGAAATGCCAGGGGCTTCTAGCCGAACCCCAATTCGTGGATAGGTAATTGACGGTAGGAGATCGACTTGGATCGTTGTGAGAAAAAATACTCCAATGACAATTACTGCCACGGTGAGCATGAGTGTGCCAATGTGTTGGCGGATTGCGATCGCACTAAGACTAAATCCGCCATTGCCATTATTATTGTTCGCCTGTTGCATGATACTAAGTGATAAGTGCTGACTGATGACTGATGACTGATGACTGATGACTGATGACGGTTAACAGTCAACAGTCAACAGTTAACGACATCAAAAGTGTTTATATACTTTAGACGCGCATCAGCTTATTGCTTTTCTGAAAGAATTGAAAGACTTACAGTGTCACCTTCTTTTAACGGCTTACCACTACGAACAACATAGCGCTCTCCCGTTTGCAAACCGGATAAAATTTCCACTCTCCCATCAGCCCTTTTTCCCAACATTACGGCTCGTGCTGTTACCTTGGTTTTGCCTTCTGTGTCAATGACTACAAATATTTCCCCACTTTGATCTTGTGAATTTGCTTCTGCCATCCCAGATGTGTTAGCTGGGGAAGACTGCTGTACATTTGTTTGCGTCTCCCCTGTACCCTTGGAGTTCTTAGTGCCTGCTTGTTTCTGAATCGCTGTTTGCGGCACGACTACGCGCTGTTGAGTCTGGTTTTCAAAATTGACTCGCGCCAGCAATCCACTACCAATCTTCCCTTGAGTGTTGGGAATCACTACTTCTACAGGTATCAACCGAGCTGTGGCATCGGCAGCTGGGGAAATGCGCGTAACTCTGCCAATTAATGTTTCGGTGGGGAAGGCATCTAAGCGGACTTGTACAGACTGCCCAACTTGAATTTGTGCTAGTTCTAATTCGGAAACTTGCACCAAGACTTTGACACGGTTAAAGTCGCCAATTTTTAAGACTTCGCTACCTGCTTGCAGAAGGTTGCCGGGTTCTGTCACCTTTTCTGTGACTATGCCATTGATGGGGGATGTCAGTTGAGCGTAAGAACTGCGCTCTTTGGTTTGGGCAACCAATGCCTGTTGGGCAACTACTCTACCTTGAGCAGCAGCGACGGCTTGCTGTTCTGTACGGACTTGTTCTTGAGCTGCCCGTAGTGCCTGGGCTGCTGTTTTTGCCTGGGTACGTGCTTGCTGGGCAGTTTGTTCAGCGATCGCTCCAGCTTTGAATAGATTCTGTTGCCGTTGTGAGTCTGCCTGAGCTTGCACCACTTCTAGCCGCAACCGTTCAACGTTTGCACGGGCATTGCTTACTTGATTGCTTGCTCTAGCTACTTCTGATTTGAGGGCTGCTAATTCTGCTTCTGCTTGCTTTAATTCGGTCAAAAGTATGGCATCATCTAACTGCCCGACGTTCTGTCCAAGTTTTACTGTATCGCCCACATCAAGGTTCAAAGCCAACAACCGGGCTTCTACCTGCGATCGCACTGATACAATCCGAAAGGCTGTTGTATTACCTGTATATTCTGGTTGTGTTTGCAGCGAATCAGTTCGAGCGATCGCCACATCTACAGGCGTTGCACCAGTGCGTTCTTTACTACCAGGACTCTGAGATTGGGCATCTGCTGATTCTTTGGGCGACGAGCCGCAACTTCCCATCAGCAATCCTATACCTAACAAACAAGAAATTAATAAACTTCTTACAGAGGTGGAGGAAAATAAGTAATTTTCTCTTTTAGCTTTTCCACCTGTTGCACTGGTGCTGTTTGCAAGAAGTCTACTCTTTAAATCTGCGTAGGCATAGCCCGCCCCAGCCATCGTTACCTCAGTCTTCACAACTGAATTTAACTGGATATTAATGAGCTGGTTGGCGGCTACCGAATCTGTTATTTTCACCTGCTTGTGCGGCTTATTCATATCCAAAATCATTTATTTTTCTCTTATTGGGGAGCTTTTGGGGTTAAACAGCCGTGTTTTACCAAGTAATTTTGAGAGATTTTGAGAGATTTAATTAACAAAAAACGGCGAGAATTTGTAAGCTGTCTAACAGTAAGTTTCTGTATCAAAAATTACTGTCTTCCCATAAAAATCAAAAACTTCTCGCCGCTCTACTTCTGACGCAGAGGTAGAAAATCTTCTTGCAGATTATAAATTATAAACTTAGTATAAATATTTGTTAGTTTTCTGAAATCTACCTATGGGACAAACCTGAGTTTTTCTAAAGATATGAAACTTTTTGCCCAATATCCTAAGATAAGCGGTATTACAATCATTACCTTTATTTTTACATATTACTTTTTATTCTGGCATAAATACTTGTATTTATAGTAGTTTATCCTCTTTATTAAGAATATTAAATATTTATTGCTTTTTTAGAGTTATAATGTATTGGAAAACACTATTTCTCTTAGCCCCCTTGCGTAATATGGCAAGAACAGGGAGATAAGTACCATAGCAACAACAGCAAGAATGAACTTTTTTGCCAGAAATATATTTGCATTAGGTGAGGAAGGTAAGGCGTGACATCATTGCTCAAAATTGTACAAACGACTGATGAATCCCAGATTTCGGAATTTTTCCAGGAATCAGAGGGGAAGTGGCGATCGCAACGACGCTACTACACCCTACCTACCGGAGAAACTAAGGAGATCGAGAGTATAGTCACGATCAATTTTTTAGAGCAGGGCTGTGATGAATTGCAAAAGCTAGCTCAGATGCATGATTTGTCTGATGCAGGTATTTTAATCTGTGGTGCGGTAGTTGTATGGGAAAGTACAGATGTGCTAAAGACAAAGAAAGAATCCCAAGGTTCAACCATATTTGGGGTGAAGGGAAACATTTTGTATCGCGATCGCGGTTTTGCCATATCCAAACCAGTCACCGCCCAGTATTATTTCTCCAACCCGAAAGCACTGTGTTTGCGAACTGAATACAACGGTTCAGTATTTGAGGAAGAGTTAAAGCTAATTGGCAGCAAATACCGCACCAGACAAACGATCATCTCTCGTGCTGATGAGCAGTTGATGATTGGGCAATATTTAGAAAATAGAATAGATTAGCTTCTTCCCCACTCCCTACTCCCTACTCCCTACTCCCTACTCCCCACTCCCCACTCCCCACTCCCTCTCTACGCAAATAATTTCAAAAATCAAAGCGGACTGCTATATAAATTTTTATAACAGTTTTGAAAATTTCCCCCAGAAAGTTAGTTGCTATGTCATCATGGGAAGTGAAATGAGAATTAATTCGGCGACAGTGTTTGTTTTTAGTATTGACAGGCTTTTCCCTTTTGGTATTACAGACTTATCTCCGAAATCTAAATCTCTACAAACTTACGATTTTGGAGACATTTAATGTCAATTTACGTTGGTAACCTCTCCTATGAAGTTACACAAGATGCCCTGAGTGCTGTATTTGCAGAATATGGTGCTGTAAGGCGTGTTCAGCTACCTACTGACCGTGAAACAGGCCGTTTACGCGGCTTTGCTTTCGTGGAAATGAGTTCAGAAGATGAAGAAACCAAAGCCATTGAAGCGCTTGATGGTGCTGAATGGCTGGGTCGTGACCTTAAAGTGAATAAGGCCAAGCCCAGAGAAGACCGAGGTGGAGGTGGTTCCTTCGGTGGTAATCGTGGCGGTGGTGGCGGTGGCTACAACCGTGGTGGTGGCGGTGGTCGCTACTAAACTCAGGCGAAAGTCATTTAGTTTAATCTAGAAAAGGCTCAGGCAGAAATGCTTGAGCTTTTTTTTATTCCGGTTCAGTTAGCCATAAAAACCTTAACCTGCGTAGGTTGAGTTGAAAGAAGTGAAACCCAACCTATTGCTGGAGTTAATTATACCTTTGATAAGACGGCTTGCGCTAGCAAAGCATCTATAGGACTAGTATTTGATTGCGTGAAATACACGTAGTGTCATGACACAGCTAAAATACTGCATTAGCTTTCCTCTTGTGGGATGGGCGTCTCGCCCGTCCAGTGCGGGCAAGATGCCCACACCACAAGAAAAATTATTGCATCATTTTAGCTGTGTCGCACTACTACAAGACTACCGAGATTTTTTCAGAAATCAAATATGATTCCTATAGCAAAACGTTCGTATCAAAATAAAACTCGCATTACAGATACTTTTGTACCAACCGCTCATCTAGCATTGCTTTCACTTCTTCATCTGTAGGTGGCAATGTGTTAGTCTTGGCAATACCGATTAAACTCGCAGCTAAACCCTTCGGCTTTGAAGTTGGCTGAAGTTTTGGTTGGAGCGATCGCATTAATGTATTGATTAACTGCCAACGATCCTCGGCAGATAATCTCAGTGCTTGATCTTCAAGTTCACGTAAAGTCATAGTAATAATTTCTAACAGAGAGCGTTGGGTTATTAGAATAAGACGGCTTACGATGCAACGAGATTATTATGCTGTCTCGTTGTTTGCTGCTTGTGGCATTGACTCAATTAACGCCCTTAACACTTTGTTGACCGATTCTGGTGTGGTGAAAACCTGAGCCACATCTTCATCTAATACTACAACTGTTAATTGTTGCGTTCCACTACGGGCAGCAAAGCGATTAGGCTTTGCCTTTTGATAATCGAAGCGATACTCAGCCTGAAGCTCGTCGTCAGAATTTTGTGATTTTTCAAAAGGTGTTTCGTTCATAATCTTCACGTTCCTTTCGAGTAGCTAGACGGGCGCTGATGATACGGATAGCATTGGAACGCTCAGTGAAACAAATCAACAGCAAGAGATTTTGTTGAGAGTGACCAATAATGATTTCTCGCTGCTCATCTGTAGAGTGCGCTTCATCATCAAAGATGACTGCCAAAGAATTGCCGAAGACAGTTTTGGCTTCTTCAAAGCTGACACCGTGCTTCTTCAAATTTGCGGCTGCTTTTGATTTATCCCACTCGAATTCCATGACCAGATCATATCCGATTAGCTATGCAGACGTGAATACAAGTACAGCAGAGTAATAATATACTGCAATTAAGTGTCATTGCTGTGGGGAAGGTACTTTGAAGATAAAATGGCGATCGCATCTCAAACCAAAACCAAAGAAACGCCGCCCTTCCTCAGAAGAAGATATACTTCACCTCAGACGAACTGGACGGTATATCCCACCACCGCGTAAAACTTGGCGAGATAAATTTATTGTTGTAGTTAAATCAGCATTTGAGTGGATAGAAAAACGCCTGCTAGAACCTTTGGCGAACCTAGTTGATGGGGCTGATGTATTTCGGATATTAGAAAAGGTTGGCTTTTTAATAGCTGTGTTGGTTTTTCTGCTGGAAATTGGAGAACGTAGGGAAAAATCAATCTTTGAGGCTTGGCAAGTAGTGAAAGACGGGCAAGGCGAAAAGTCAGGTGTAGTTGTGTTGGCTCTGGAAAGATTAAAAAAGGAAAATTTTAGTTTATCGGGAATCAACGTTGAGAAGACTAACCTCAGTGGTGCTTACCTCAGTGGTGCCAACCTCAGCTTTGCCAACCTCAGCTTTGCCTACATCTACAATGCCAACCTAAACGGAGCCTCCCTCATGAGTTCCAACCTCAGCGGTGCAAAAAACTTAACTCCTGAGCAAGTTAAATCTGCTAAAAATTGGGAGCAAGCAATATACGATAAGGAATTTCGCACCAAGCTTGGTTTACCACCAGAACCGATGAAGTAGAGGTGAGGGAGTGAGGGAGAAAAATTAATAACCAATGCCCCATTCCCAATTAATAATGAGTTGCCGACTTGCGATGATGCACAGCTGTAACACCATCAGTATCTAACAATTTGCCATTTTCGACAGTGGCATAAACCAGCCAATGGTCGCCAGATTCCATCCGGTTTTGTACGGAACATTCAAGATATGCTAGAGCATTTGTAAGTATAGGAGAACCATTTTCAGCTTCTTCGGTGGCGACATCAGCAAATCGGTCTTGTCCCGGGCCAAAAGGTTTGAGGAAGTGCTTCATCAAGCCCAAGTGATTCCCTTCTTTAAGAATATTAAGGACAAATTTGTTTCCTGTATGCGTCAGTGTTTCTACTGCACGCTCTTTAGCTACAGCTATGGTTAAACCAGGTGGACTAAAGCTAGCTTGAGATACCCAAGAGGCTAACATGGCACTAGAGCGATCGCCTTCTTTTGCTGTGAGAACACACAGAGAACCGACAATCCGACCAACTGCTTGTTCTACATTAGTAGCAGGTTGACTTGGCGATCGCACTTTTCTAGCTTTCTTCAAAGCTTGGGCAAAGTCGGTTCCGGCTTCTTCACACAATTGTAAGGTGGTATCGTCGGGTTTGAATTTTACGCGGATGGTGTCAAAACCAAACCGATAGCCAGCATCTTTCAATTTACCTTCAATTAAATCAACCGCTTCCCCACTCCAGCCAAAGGAACCAAAAGCACCAGCGAGTTTATTGTTAGTAGCGGTGGATAGGACAATTCCTAAAGCTGTTTGCACGGGTGTGGGTGCATGACCGCCGAGAGTAGGAGAACCGATGATGAAACCACCGGCTTTCTCTACAGCCGCCCGGATTTCTTCTGGTTCAGTAAATTCACAGTTAATCGATTCTACAGCAACGCCAGCTTTTGTAATGCCACGAGCGATCGCTTGGGCTAATGTGGCTGTATTACCATAAGCTGATGCATAAATCAACGCTACTGTCAAGTCAGCAGATGTTTGTTGTTGACTCCATTGGCGATAAGCTTTAGTCAGGTCAATTAAGCCATAGCGTACCAAAGGCCCGTGTCCAGTGGCATACATTCTCACGGGGAAATCAGCTAATTTCTCCAGCGCTGTTTCAACTTGACGGGCGTGGGGAGCCATGAGGCAATCAAAATAATAGCGCCGATCTTCGTTATATACTTCCCAGCCTTCATCAAATACCTGATCTCCGCAAACATGCGCCCCAAATAACTTATCTGTGTACAAAACTTCTGTTTGCGGATCGTAGGTGCAAAGTTGATCTGCATAGCGGGGATTGGGGGTGGGAATAAATTGTAAATTATGCCCGTTGCCTAAATCTAGGGTTTCTTCGCCCCGCATCACAAGAATTTGCAAATCTGGATTTTCCAGCGCTGCACGTAGATTTATCGCCCCTGGATTAGAACAAACAAAAGTTATTTGCGGGGCAATTTCTAACAAAGCTTTTAAAGTTGCAGCGCGGTTGGGGTTGACGTGTCCCAAAATTACATAATCTAAGTCTTCAAAATGGAAACGTTGCTGCAACGCTTCTAAATAAATTTCCGTAAACGTTTCCCCTGGAGGGTCAATTATGGCGGTTTTTTCGCTTTCGATTAAATAAGAATTAGCAGTTGTACCCTTAGCAAGAGCGTATTCAATTTCAAATCTGAGCCTAGACCAACTGCGCGATCGCAGTATTCTTGTATCTGTAGCTATTGGATAAACTTGAACATCACGGGGTTTATTTGTTGACATAGGGAGTAGGGAATGGGGAGTGGGGAGTGGGGAATAAGAAGTCGGAATCACCACTTCCTATTCTCTTTTTTAAGCTTTCCGACACGACTTTTGGGGTAATGGGCAATAAGAAGTAGGAAACACCACTCCCTACTCCCTACTTCCCACTCCCCCTCTTAATAATGATTACCAACTTTGCGGTGATGCACAGCAGTTAAAGCATCTGGCTTAGAAACTCGTCCGGCGTAGACGGTGCTGTATACTGCCCAATGGTCGCCGCAATCCATTCTACTGACAACTTCGCACTCCATATAGGCGAGGGCATCGTTAAGGATAGGCGCACCATTTTCGGCTGGCTGGGTTCTCACTCCTTCAAAGCGATCGGCACCAGGGGCGAACCGCTTCAAAAAGTGTTTCATTAATGGCTGGAAATTGCCTTCTTCTAATATGTTGAGAACAAAGCGATCGCCTACTTGCATGAGTGATTCAATTGCCCGATCTTTGGCTACTGCAATGGAAAATCCCAAGGGTTTGAAGCTGGCTTGAGCAACCCAGGAAGCTAACATCGCACTGGATACATCGCCTTTTTTGGCAGTAATAATATATAATCCGCCGCTAATTCTACCTAATGCTTTATCTAATTCAGCACCAAGGGATTTCATGGCTTTGATGCTGCGATCGCGTGTTACCCATTGACCTAAGTCTGTTCCTGCTTCTTCACACAGCTTGTAAGTATTTTCTGTCGGTGTTTCTTTAATCCGAATCGCTGGAAAAACCGTTGTCAAACCCAAATTGCGGAATTTACTCACCAAAGGATCTATCGGCTCATCATCGCCACCGCCACTTTCAAATACGCCAATAGCTTGCTTTTCTTTGGCAGATCCTAAAACTGTGCTGAGTGCAGCTTGGATACTCGCAGCGCCAGAAGCCGGAGGTAGACCAACGATTAGCCCAGCACAACGGCTAACTAGTTCCCGCAGTTCTTGTAAATCTACTTCTGATCCCAAATCGACAATTTCCACGGCAACACCAGTTTTACCGATGCCGTTGGCAATTGCTTGCACCAGGCGATCGCTATATCCATATTCTGAAACGTAAAATATTCCAACTGCCGTTTCTGGCTTGGCTTGCGTTTGGCTCCAAGTGCGGTAACGTCCAACTAATTCCTCAACATTGTGAGATAATAATGGCCCGTGTCCTGTGGCAATGATACCGATGGTTTTCAATTCCGCCATGCGTTTTAGGGCTGACAAAACTGACCGAGCATTCGGCCCCATCAAGCAATCGTAGTAGTAATGAAAGTCTTCTTCGATAGCCGCCAAGTCTTCATCAAAGGTGCTATCTGAGCAATAGTGCAACCCAAAAGCGTCGCAGGTATAGAGAATTTTGGTTTTGTGGTCGAAGCTGAAAATGGTATCAGGCCAGTGTAAATTTGGGGCAATCACGAATTCAAATTCATGACCATTGCCCAAATCTAAGCGATCGCCATTTTTCACAATCCGCCGTTTAAATGGCTGATGTACGAAATCTTCAAGAAACTGAATCGCCACTTTAGAACCGACAACGGTTATTTCTGGAGCCAATTGCAGCAAATCTTTAACTAAACCGCTATGGTCTGGCTCGGTGTGGCTGATAATCAAATAATCAATATCTGTTGGATTGATTAGTCCGGTGAGCGTATCAAAATATAGTTGACGAAACTTTTCGTGGGAGGTATCAACTAAGGCTGTCTGCTCCCCACGGATGAGAAACGAGTTATAGGTGGTACCATTTTGCAGACCAAACTCAATATCGAAGCGATCGCGATCCCAATCCAAAGACCGAATAGCCGTCGTATCTTGAGCAATTTCCACCTGCTGTATGGTGAGCCGTTTTTCAGTTTTTTCGGTGAGCGCTACCATAACTCCCCTCCTTAACACAATGAGTATTTCTTCCTCTTCTATTTTTATTGTGACACGGGATGAATATTAATTTTTATTAAAAAATCTATGACTGACTTAAAAAATTTAAAAGTGTGAAACCGCATAAGCACCCAGAACACACAGATAATATTTGGCTAGCGCTGGAAATTGGGAACTCTCGGCTACATTGGGCGTTGTTTATTGACGAGACGCTTTACTCAGCTTGGGATACCGACCATCTACCTGAGTCTGTTATACAACACCTGGCTGAATGTCAAACTCTAAATGATTTACTAGAGAACATTTTTCCACAAGGTGAATTTCTAACAAACACTCTGCCCCTCTGTCCTCTCCTCGTCGCCTCCGTAGTTCCCAGCCAAACTGCTATTTGGCAAATTTACCCAAATACTCGCGTTATTACCTTAGATCAAGTATCCCTCAAAGGTGTTTATCCCACGTTAGGAATTGACCGCGCTTTAGCTTTGTGGGGTGCGGGGAAAACGTGGGGTTTTCCAATGTTGGTAATTGATGCTGGGACAGCGCTAACTTTTACGGCTGCGGATGCTAATGAGTGTCTAGTTGGAGGTGCAATTTTGCCGGGTTTAGGTTTGCAATTTGCAACTCTCGGTCAACAAACCGGACAATTACCATTAGTAGAAATGCAAAATTTTCCGTCTCTACCAGCGCGTTTTGCTCTCAATACTACAGAAGCTATTCAAAGTGGAGTAGTTTATACAATATTAGCTGGGATTAAAGATTTTATTGATGCGTGGTTGCAATTATTTGCTGATGGAAAGATTGCAATTAAAGGGGGCGATCGCACTTTATTACTAAACTATCTGCAAGCCTTATATCCTGAAATTACAGCACCTTTAATTGTGGAACAAAATTTGATATTTTGGGGAATATGCGAAATAATAATGGGTGATAGCAAAGAGGGAATAAAAGTATAGATCGCCTCAACAAACTTAGTCAAATTTGTCTCATACCACTGACTCCCGAAACGATGCGAAAAACAGCCGAATTATGGGCATGGGTAAGAAACCAGGGGAAGCCGACGGCAAGCAATGACAGCAAAGTAGACTAAAAGCCTTATTAGTCGTCTTGAGACGACTTTTGCTATTAGCCTCAGAATAAATTCTGAGGCGGGCTAGATGAGAATGAAATAGCCCTAGCAACAAACCCTGAATCAGCTAATTTAATTCGTTTAAATTATGGTTTTTCAAAATACCTTGAATAAACTCCCGAATCTCAACCGCTACAACCCCAGCACAAGATTCTGGTAAGTCATTTCCGGCATGGGCAATCATTTTTAACTCAACTTTCGGCATCAGTTGAGCATAAACCCGGCTCTTAGCTAAAGCATCTGGTGTATCTTGGCCACCTTGCAAAATAAAAATCGGCACATCTATCATGTAAAGCCGCTTTTGCACTAATTCCGCCTCAATTTCTACTTGTCGCCGTTTGAAAAGTAACTGGCAAGCTATGGGGTAACGCAACAATTCCTGACGTAATTGCAAGTCTTGTGCAATTTTTTCATACCAACCCAAGATTTTAGTGAAGGGAGTTAGCGATCGCAACAATTTAACCATGAGTGGTGGATAATTCAATAATCGTCGCATCTTCTGGCAATACTCTTCTTGTCCTGCTATCTCCACACCCTCTGGTGCAAGCAGTACCACACCATCAACTTTCTCTGGATACTTTAGGGCATAGCTAGCAGCAATCCAACCCCCAAGAGAATGACCTACTAAATATACTTTTTCTAACTTAACAGCTTGCAAAAACTCAGCCAAACACTCTACTTGTAAATCTATCGAATGATGAATATTCGGATTTTCTGATTCACCAAATCCCAACAAATCAAGTGCAAAGCAATGGAAATCTTGTGCAAGGGACTCCATCACAGATAACCATTGACTGCTTTCATTCCAAGCACCATGTAAAAAAATTATAGAAGTTTTTTCACCGACTTCACGCCAGAATATCAGCCCTTGAGAGAGCTTTATTCGGGAGTTACGGAATAGTGTATCCATTTTAATTTAGTAGTTAACTTGTAGCACCATAATAAATAGTCATTGGTCATTGGTCATTAGTCATTGGTCATTAGTCATTGGTCATTAGTCATTGGTCATTAGTCATTGGTCATTGGTCATTAGTAATTAGATTTGGACAAATTACAAACACAGAAGTGTAAGTCGAACGCGAATTTATCTCGTAGATAAGCTTCCTTAGATCATATACTTTGGCGGCAAATGACAAATGACAAATAACTAATGACTAAATATTGTTATGCCAATGTTGTCAAGCCATTTAAGTAATCTTGCAACTGCCGGGTATGATCGTGAGACATCTGTTCTGAAGGTAGCAAATTGGGAGAGAAAGCTTGGATTTCCATGACTTCCAAAGTATCGTGAATTTCCATTGTCCCATGCACCTCGGCTTCAACCACAACACAAATTGAATGGATTCTGGGATCGCGGTCTGGTGCCGAGTAAACTCCTACCAAACGGTTAATTTTCACCAATTCTAGCCCGGTTTCCTCGATCAATTCCCGGCGGACTGTGTTGGGAATATCTTCTCCCCAATCCACCATGCCTCCAGGCAATGCCCAAAGACCATCATCACGCCGTCGGATCAGTACTATCCGACCATCAGGTAAAATTGGGATGATACTAGTGCCAGTAATGGGATGACGAAATATAATACCCAATACTGTTTGTCCAATACGCCATAAACTACGTGTGGACTCTACAGCTGCCGGAAAAAAAGCAATAACGTTCAATCTTCAAAATTTTTGTATTGTATTCTCTAGTTCTCTACCACTTACATAAACTCAACTAATAAAATTATTGTTGAGTTTTGCTTTATACAAAAATGTTTGTGGTTTGAGATTTTATTCTCACGATTTACGTAGAATATTATTAATTCTAACATCTAGTTTCAATAGAAGCACTGTATTCATCTATACATAATATTTATTCAATCAGAAAGTTTTTTAGTTTATAACTAACATTAGCCTTATCCAAACCAGCTATCACTAATAGTTTTTCAGCATACATTAAAAAAAATAATCTGAATGATAAGTCAGAACCCCAAATTTAGAATTCATTAGAGACAATTAAGCGGGGTTTAAGATCACCAACTAATTCTTGATAATATTGATTGGTTTGTTCCAAGAACAACAACTTATCAGCTAACTTACATCTATTTGACGAATTTGAATCAAATAAAAGGTATTTTTCATCTAGCTACTACAGCACGGCGCAAATAAACCACCCATTCCAAACCAACAAAACTCTTACGCTGTATTGATTTTGAATGCCTGACTTTTGAATGCGTGACTTTTGACTTCTGCCTTGCGGTAGTAGTGGGGATAATTTTAAATTATTATTGACAGAGCTAGGTTGAATGCGGTAGACTAGTACACTGTTTAAAGCGTATTTATTGCTGCACTAGGCTACAAGTATATCAATAACATTGGTAACTGATATTGCCTACGTAATGCCTAGTTGCTACTTTTTTGTTGTTTATTTAATGAGGTGAACATGGCCAAGCGCCGTAACCCGAAAAAAGAAAAGGCGCTACGGAACCAGGCGTATGCCAGAAAGTTTCGTAAACGGACTACTACAGGAAGAATGCAGAGAAGGTTCCAACAAAGACCACCAAAGAGTGAAGAAGAAGAAGGAGCAGCAGCAGCTGACACTGAATAAGCTGTCTGCTTAGATCCTTGTTATTTAGATTATTTATTTTTTAGGGCGTACAAATGTACGCCCTTATTTATTTTTTTGAATGGGGCAATTCAATTTTGGATTTTGGATTAAATTTCAATCTAATACCAATTCAATTAATGATTGCAACACATCCTTGGGTAAAGACGCGATGAATCGCGTCTCTACAAATGGTCTATTTGTCGCATTCTTTTTTCAAATTGGTATAAAATCTAAAATCTAAAATCTAAAATCCTAACTCCTAACTCCCTCTATTGAGCCATTTGAGCGCGGGCGGCTATGAGTGCTTTGCGAACCTGTACAAAGCCAGTGCCACCGTAACTGTTGCGGGCTGCCACAACTTGACGGGGAGATATTGCTTCATAAATATCTGCTGCAAATTTTGGGTGGAATTGTTGCCACTCTTCCAAACTCAAATCTTTCAGAAGTTTACCTGCGTCATCACAGATTTTTACTATCTTACCCGCAAGGTCGTAAGCTTCCCGGAAGGGAACGCCCCGTGCTGCCAGATAATCTGCTACATCGGTAGCGTTGGAAAAATCTTTCGCCACAGCTTCTGCTAACCGTTGGGTACGAAATTCCAAGCCTTCCCTGAGCAAAATCGTCATTGCTTCGAGAGAGGCTTTAACTGTGTTGACGCTATCAAACAGACCTTCTTTATCTTCTTGCAGGTCTTTGTTATATGCCAGTGGTAGCCCCTTCATAATCACCAATAAGGCCTGGAGATGACCAAATACACGCCCTGTTTTTCCCCGGACTAATTCTGGCACATCGGGGTTTTTCTTTTGGGGCATGATACTGGAACCTGTGGCACAGCTATCTTTAAGGGTGACAAAGCCAAATTCTTGAGATGACCAAAGAATGACTTCTTCTGCAAGGCGGCTGAGGTGAACCATAATCAAGCTAGCAGCACACAAGAATTCGATCGCAAAATCGCGATCGCTCACTCCATCGAGGCTATTAGCATAAATATCGTCAAAATTCAAGAGTTTGGCTGTGTAGTGGCGGTCAATGGGGAAAGTGGTTCCCGCCAAAGCACCGCATCCCAAAGGTGAGATATTCACGCGGCGAGAAACGTCTCCTAAGCGTTCCCAGTCGCGTTGCGCCATTTGAAAGTATGCCAAGAGGTGATGAGCTAAACTCAAGGGTTGGGCGCGTTGTAGGTGGGTATAGCCAGGAATCAGGGTTTCAACGTTTTTTTTCCGCTATATCCAGTAAAACCCCTTGAAATTCTCGCAATTCCCCTTTAATTTGTTGGATTTGGTCGCGGAGGTAAAGTCTAGTATCAGTACCAACTTGGTCATTACGCGATCGCGCCGTATGCACCTTTTTACCCACATCGCCGACAATTTCTGTCAATCGTCGTTCAACTGCAAAATGTACATCTTCAGCATCAACACCAGGCTGAAATTTCTTCTCGCGGTACTCTTGGCGAATTTGTTCTAAACCTGCAACCAGTTTTTCTCCTTCTTCTGGGGAGATAATGCCCGTGTGAGCAAGCATTTTGACATGGGCTTGAGAACCAGTCAGGTCATATTCGATTAATGCAATATCAAAACCTATACTGGCATTAAAACGAGCGATCGCTGGATGCAATGCTGATTCAAATCGCGGACTCCAATTTTCTTCTTTGGTCATAAATATTATGAGGGGAGTGGGGGAGAGTTAAGAGTTAAGAGTTAAGAGTTAAGAGTTAAGAGTGAGGAGTTAAAAACTCATAACTCCTAACTCCTCACTTTCAACTCCTAACTCCTCACTTTCAACTCCTAACTTTTAAATTCAACCGTAGCTAGTTAGATTCCGAATCATATAGCCAATGACTAAACCAATCAACAATGCCCACACTTGACCTGTTTGTATAAAGTGACGCCAAGATTTTTCAACCTGACCCATCAAGTCTGGATCGGTAATTGTTTGTGCTAGTAGTGCTGTCAAATTTACAGGCAATTGCCAATATAACTGAGATATCAAATCGCTGTAATGGCTCATATTTGGTGATTAAGAGGTTGGGGGTGGCAAAATTCAGCATCAGTTTATTTTTTAGATAAATTCCTGATATTTACTGAAATCTTGGGTGTAACTTCAATGTCTTAACTCAAGATGCAGCCGATGCCAACCGCAATTTCTCGGCAGTCCGTAAAATTTGCCCCGCCAAAACTGCTGCGCCAAAACCATTATCGATATTCACTACGCCTACTCCCGCAGCACAAGAGTTAAGCATTGTCAATAAAGGTGCTAAACCGCCAAAACTTGCACCATAACCGATGCTGGTGGGTACGGCAATCACAGGACAACTCGCTAAACCAGCAACAACGCTAGGTAAAGCGCCTTCCATTCCCGCTACGACAATCAACACCGATGCTGACTCAATCAGGTGGCGGTTACTTAATAAACGGTGAATCCCCGCAACGCCAACATCCCAGAGGCGCTGGACGCGAAAACCAGAAAGTTCAGCAGTGACAGCAGCTTCTTCAGCAACGGCTAAATCGGCAGTACCAGCAGAAAGAATGCCAATTTCACCCGCAAATTGTGGTTCGATGGTAGGAGGAGCGATCGCACAAATTCGAGCCGATTGGTAATATCGCAAACCGCTAACTTTTGATTCCAGTGCGGCATAAACTGCTGGTTCAATGCGGGTTGCCATTACTACCGGGTTGCGGAGGCGCATTACTTCGATAATTTGAGCAATTTGGTCGGGAGTTTTACCAGGGCCCCAAATCACCTCTGGGAAACCAGTTCTTAGCTGGCGATGATGGTCAATTTTGGCAAACTCACCCACGGATTCATAAGTTAAGTCTTTGAGTGAGTCGAATGCCTTATCTGGCGTAACTTTACCATTGGCAACCGCTTCGAGGAGCGATCGCAAAGTTTCATTTTGAGACACTAGTCTTTTGTTTGAATTTTATAAATGTTCCCAAACGTGCCACCAAGGGCGGAGACTTTAATACTTTAAACTCTATTCTGTTACTTTCAGTTCATATTTATTCCACAACGTTCCTTTTTGAGAACCAAGTGCAGAGAATTTGACATTTTGGATGCGATCGCGCACTGCTACTAGAGATAAAGGATTCACTAAATAAATGTAAGGCAAATATTCTTGAGAGAGGCGTTGAGTTTCGGCGTAAATCTCTTTGCGCTTTACTTCGTCTAACTCTCGTGCTCCTTGAATATAAAGACGGCCAATTTCTGCCTCCCAATCTGCAACTTGCCAACCAATAAGTGGTTCTTGTCCTGCTTGAAGTTTCTGATTGAAAGTGTGTAATCCACCTGACGGTAACCAAACATTAGCCCCGTCATTTGGTTCAATCCCTCCAACAAAGCCTAGCATATAACATTCCCAATCGAGGGAATTAGAAAGCTTGTCTGTGAGAGTATTGAAAGCAATTGGATTAAAATCAACTTGAATGCCGATTTTACTCAAATCTTGCTTAATTTGCGCTCCCATTAACACACGAGTTTTATTTTCAGCATTCGTTAATAAACTGAAGCGCACCCGATTACCATCAGCATCTAGTAATTGTTTATTTTTATTATATTTAAAACCTGCACTTAATAGTAATTTATTAGCTTTTTCTTGATTATATTCATAAACTTTAAGACCTTTTTCTGGAGGAAAGTAGTAAGGACTTTGAATCTCGATTGGCGAATTTTGCAACACACCAATCCCCCGAAAAACGTTATTTAGCATTGTTTGACGGTCGATTGCATAAGCAACTGCTTGTCTAAAAGCAAGGGTATTAAACCAACGGGATTTAATTGGGTCAATTACAGGCTGTCCATTTTGCCGCCGACCTTTGTTGAGATTAAATGAAATATAAGTATTGGTGAATTCCGGCCCTCCATTGTAGATAGTAAACTTTCCCCGTTTTTCTTCGCGCTTAAGTAGTGAAAAGTTTTCAGGAGAAACAGTAACTGTATCTAATCCTCCAGAGCGAAACTGAAGAATTATTGTATCTGTAGATTCAATAATTTGCCAAACAATACGTTCAACATAAGGTAACTGATTCCCTTGGCTATCTTTGCGCCAGTAATAAGGATTGCGCCGAAATACTACACGCTGACTGGAAGTATAACTTTCTATTTTATAAGCACCGTTGACAATAATTTTACTGGGTTCTGTATCTGTTCCCCAAGTAGATAAAAATTTGGGATTACCTTTAGCATCTTTAGATTTCAATGATTCAGATAAAGCATGTTTTGGTAAAATTCCAACTGAATTTGTTGATGCTCCGGCTGTGGTATAAAGGAAAGGAGCAAAAGGCTCAGGTAGAATAAATTCAATTTGGCGATCGCCTATTTTTATGATTTTAGGAAAACTACCACTAGAACCAATTTTAAGACCATCTTTCCAATCGGTAGGAATCTGTGGATTGAAAATCACATCCTCATAGGTAAAGATAACATCATCTACGGTAAGTGGTTCGCCATCTGACCATTTCAAGTTTTCTCGCAAAGTAAAAGTGACTCGCTTTTTATCATCAGAAATATCCCACGATTCAGCTAAAGCTGGCTCAATTTTGCCTGTAATCCCATTGAGCGTAGTTAGTCCTTCAGTCGTGAACAAAAAAACATGAGGATATTCCTGATTGAAGGCATAGTTAAAAGTTTTCGGATCGCCGATAGTGCTTGTAACCCATTGCGATACTTGCGCCGCCTTACTCTTAAAATTAATTGGGTTACAACTGATAAGAGCTATCTGACAAATCAAGAATAGAGTGAATATTGCTAAAACCGCAAACCCACGGCGGCGGTTAGCCAAAAGGGCAAAAATCATAGAACTGAATTATTGTAGGTTGGGTTGAACGGCAGTGAAACCCAACATGAATAACGAGCAATCTTGGGTTTCGTTCCTCAACCCAACCTACAGATATTATAAGTGTTTAAGGGAACCTAATATGATGAGGTTTAGCATTGATAACACATAAAAATTAACTAGCTTTTTTATCTTCTACTACTTTGAGTTCATAAATATTCCAATTGTAACCTGCGATCGCTGAGTATTTTACGTTCTCGATAGTATTACGCACGGCTACTAAAGCTAGAGAATTGAATAGGTGAATAAAAGGTAGATATTCTTGTGAAAGTTGTTGTGTTTCTGCATAGATAGCTTTGCGTTTTGTTTCATCGAACTCCCTTGCCCCTTGAATGTAGAGGTCTTCAATTTTCTGCTCCCAATCGCTAGCTTTCCAACCGACTGTTGGGGATTGTCCAGCTTGAGCTTTCTGATTAAATACATGAAAGTTACCATCTACAGACCAGACATTGAAACCATCTTGCGGCTCAATACCACCAGTAATAGCTCCATACCAACATTCCCAATCTAGGGTGTTAGAGATTTTTTCTCCAATAATACTGAAGTCAATAAATTGTAAATCAACTTTAATACCTATCTTGCCGAGATCCTGTTGAATTTTCGGTGTGATTGTCGGTCTATTACCAGCAACAGCCATCATTGTGAAACGGACTCGATTACCATCCGCGTCTAACAGTTGACCTTTCTCATCGTATTTGAATCCTGCTCCTAGTAAAAGTTGTTTAGCTTTTTCTGGATTGTAATCATAAGTTTTTAAACCTTCTTTTGGAGATAAATAATAGGGACTGGGAACAGAAATTGGAGAGTTTTGTGGTTCACCCAATCCCCGCAAAGTGTTGTTGATCATCGTTTGGCGATCGATTGCGTAGGCGACAGCCTGTCTAAAAGCAACGTTGTTAAAAATGCGGGATTTAATGGGATCTACAACAGGCTTGCCGTTGCGACTACCTTTGTTGAGATTGAAAGTTATAAAACTTGTCCCAGAGTCAGGCCCAGCATTTTTAATAGTAAAGTTACCCTGCTTTTCTTGACGCTTGAGCAATTGAAAATTTGCAGGGCCAATTTCTAGTAAATCTAACCCTCCAGAACGAAATTGCAGCAAAGCTGTATCAGGCGATTCCACAATTTGCCAAATTACACGCTCAATATATGGCAGTTGTTTTCCTTGTGCATCTTTTTGACGCCAGTAGTAAGGGTTGCGCCGAAATATTACGCGTTGATTGGTTGAATAACTCTCGATTGTGTAAGGGCCATTAACAATAATTTTTTTCGGGTCTGTGTCGGTTCCCCAAGTGGACATAAACACTGGCTTACCATCAGAGTTTTTAGCTTCCACTGCTGCACGCAAGGCGTGTTCTGGTAATATTCCTACCCCTGATGCAATTGATCGCAAGAAAGGAGAAAACGGTTCTGGCAGAATAAATTCTACCCGACGTTCATCGATTTTGCGGACTTTGAGAAAAGCCTTACTGATACCAATGCGGAGAGCATCTTGTGTATAAGTGGGAATGCGCTTGTTCATGTAGATGTCATTGAAAGAAAAAACGACATCATCGGCTGTTAATGGCTGACCATCCGACCACTTCAATCCTTCTCGCAAGGTAAAGACAAACCGCAGTTTGTCTGGGGAAAGTTCCCAAAATTCAGCCAAAGCCGGCTCAATTTCCTTAGTTATTCCATTTTGAGTAGCTAATGCTTCATAAGTGAAACCAGAAATATTGGGAGATTCTTGGATGAGAGCGTAGTTAAAGGTTTTAGGGTCGCTCAAAGTAGAAAGAACCAACTGGGGAACTTGTGCGGCTGCGGTTTTAAAGTTAGATGGATTGCACGCGGTAATTGTAATTGCTGTTGCCGAAACCAGAATTATTGGTAAGCAAAAACTTTTAATTGCCAGAAATATTTTTCTAAAAATTTTCATACTTTCAATACGCAAATAATGTAGTTAATTTGATTGAGATTGTAGCCAACCAAGGAAGTTCTGGGTTTTATTGAAATACTGAATACCACTATCTCGTAAAACTTCTATAACTTCACGCTTACCAAATTCATTGGAATTAGCGCTTAAAAATATTTTTATTTCATTTGGGTGTAAGCGTGGATGGTGAACTATAGACTCTATAATCAATTTGTCCATAAGATGCCTTTCAAGGATATTTTTAGCAAGGCTTTCATGAATAATTTCTGTTGTTAATGAAATCTCTTCTGCTTTAGTAAGAAGCTGGTTTAAGGCTATACAAAAACGTTTTTCTGTGTCATTAGTACGTTGCAGAAAGCTAATTTTAGCTTGTTTTAAATAATTAACAACTAATTTAGCATTTTGTGAAGTTTTATCTCTTGCAGCCTCGTTAACTTGAATGTCCAATCGCCTAATAAAATCCTGGTTATATTTGTCTTCTTGCTCTAAAGTCGCCAAAGATTCTACATAACAAATGCTGGGTATTGCTAAGGATATTGAGGTAGGTGCATTTTCCAGAAAATTTTCTGCTAGTTCATCCTGTCCTTTAGCAATACTCATTAAGAAGTTTGTTTCTACGTAAAGTCTCACTGCCAATAATACCTAAGGTTGAGTAATTCCACCTTTTAATAACTGTGATAAACCTATTTCTGCTATCTCCTTAGATGCTGGCGGTATTTCTGACTTCCAGTGATAGCAGAAATCACTTATCCAGGCTTCTGTCAGACCTATAAGATAAAGATTAAAAATTTGTTTTTTATTAAATTCTGGCTCGTAATAACTAAGCACATCAGCAGTCTTAATACTAATAATCGGCTCTGATAAATTATTGCCATCCCATTTAAAAATAAGAATGTTATTTACATCAACAAGCATAGCAAAGGGAATCGCTATCTTTGCAGCTTGTAAGTAATCAATCAGCCTTAAAATAGCATATTCTTGGGCTTTTTTTTCTTGAAAATTAAATGGTAAACCTTTGACTTCAGCTATGAGAATAATTTGCCCCTCTTTGTCTAAAGCAACAATATCAGGAAAGTCTACATCTTCTAAATTTGTAGCTTGCATGGTTCTAATTCCCCACCAAGTTAAGCTTTGTTTAACGCTATCAATCATTGATTTCTATCCTAATCAGTCTTGAATATCTTTAATTCAGAGGCTAAAAGAAAGTTATTCTGAAGCAACTAGCAAGACAACAGCATAAGCACATATACCTTCTTCACGTCCAACGGGGCCTAATTTTTCGTTGGTGGTAGCTTTGATGCCAATTTGATTTGGTTCTAATTCTAAAACAGCCGCTAGTTTGTCG
Source organism: Nostoc sphaeroides (assembly GCF_003443655.1). NCBI lineage: Bacteria > Bacillati > Cyanobacteriota > Cyanophyceae > Nostocales > Nostocaceae > Nostoc > Nostoc sphaeroides. The sequence continues at coordinate 4,827,978 of NZ_CP031941.1, read as the reverse complement.
CGCATATTGTGAATATGCGGTTTTAATTTTGGACGTTCTGCTACTACCACTGAGTCAATATTTCCGATTTGCCAGCCTTGATCCCGAATCAGTTGATGTACTTGATTTAATAGTACTAAACTATCTGCTCCCGCCCATTTGGCATCGCTAGGCGGAAAATAATGACCAATATCGCCCAAAGATAATGCCCCAAGCATGGCATCCATAATTGCGTGTGTTAACACATCAGCGTCACTGTGCCCCAATAAACCCAATTCATGGGGAATTTGAATTCCACCTAAAATCAAAGCGCGATCGCTCACCAGTTGATGAATATCGTAGCCGTTACCAATACGAATTTTAGTCATTTGTCATTTGTCGTTAGTTAGGAGTTAGGAGTTAGGAGTTAGGAGTTAGGAGTTAGGAGTTAGGAGTTAGGAGTTAGGAGTTAGGAGTTAAAAATTATTATTCTCCCCCTGCCTCCCCTGCTCCCCCTGCTCCCCCTGCTCCCCCTGCTCCCTGCCCCCTGCCCCCTGCTTCAATTTCTCCAAAAGATCAGGGCGGCGATCGCGGGTTCTTTCAATTTGTTGCTCATAACGCCACCGGGCGATCGCGGCGTGATTGCCACTGAGCAAGATATCAGGCACTTTTAAACCGCGAAAATTGGCAGGACGAGTATATTGGGGATAGTCTAATAACCCTTCCTCAAAACTTTCTGCGGTGAGGGACTCCGTTTTAGCTACGGTTCCTGGGATCAGCCGCACTACGCCATTAATCAAAGCCATTGCTGGAATTTCCCCGCCAGTCAGAATAAAATCGCCTAAAGATACTTCACGAGTTACCAAATGTAGCACCCTCTCATCCACTCCTTCGTAATGCCCGCAAATAACTACTAACTGGTCATAATTCGTCACCAATTCTTTTAAAAGAGGTTGATTGATTGTTTGACCCTGTGGACTCATCAAAATTATTTCTCTTCGGGGTAGAGTTGGCAGCGACTCCACAGCGTTAAAAATGGGTTCTGGCTTCATTAGCATCCCTACGCCGCCGCCGTAGGGTTCATCATCCACCTTTCGGTGCTTGTCAGTGGTAAAGTCCCGTGGGTTAACCAGATGCACTTCGGCAATCTGTTTGGCTAAGGCTTTACCTAGCAGACCAGAATTGAGAACAGAGTTAAAACAGTCAGGAAAAAGCGTAACTATATCAAAGCGCACAGTTATTCGTATTCAAGGACACTAATCTTAAATTTGAATGTCTAGCAAACATCAACAAGCCGCCATTCGGCTTAAACTCCAGTTAAACTTTATCAATAGTATCTAAAACTACCAGACCTCTTGGATTTTAGATGGGATTAAAAGTTTTTCTAATTACTTAATTTATGTTTAAATGTTGTCACAACTACATTTAAATTAATAATCTTATCAAGTTAACAACTTCCAGGATGCATCAAGCCAGCCTCAGAAAAAAGCGTAGTCTTAACTGCTCGTCCTCAACCCCAAAGCGGGAATTTAGCCCCATAAAGACTATTTTGCCCTGCTGCGAGTGGACAGGTGAAAAACAAGGCGCTGGCTTTGAGGAATGGGAACGAACAAGTTTAGACTGAGGCAACGCGAGCGTTAAGCGAAAATTTGGAGAGTGGCTTACCCAGTTGCAAACTTCCAAAAAGTGTCCTCTCAAAAGTTGCAAAGCGCAAAAATCATGGCTGCTTATGAACCTTGTTAAATTCACCTGAAGTTGTTGACAGGAGAAACACAATGCCGCAATTACAAGCTAAATCGCTAGAAATGAGGACACCCCAAGCAACGAAAACCGCCGTTCTGGTTATTGGAGGTGCAGAAGATAAAGTTCATGGGCGCGAAATCCTAAGAACTTTTTTTGGACGCGCCGGTGCTAGTAAGGCTTATATTACAATTATTCCATCTGCCTCTCGCGAACCCGCCATCATCGGTGGTAGGTATATTCGCATTTTTGAAGAAATGGGTGCTCAGAAGGTAGAGATTTTAGACATCCGCGAACGGGAACAGTGTGAATCCTCCCAGATCAAAGCATCCTTAGAAGCCTGTAGTGGGGTATTTTTGACAGGAGGCGATCAGCTGCGTCTCTGTGGTGTATTGGCAGATACGCCAGCAATGGAAATTATTCGCCAGCGTGTGAGGGCGGGACAACTTACTTTAGCAGGCACGAGTGCAGGAGCAGCAGTGATGGGGCATCACATGATTGCTGGCGGCGGTAGTGGAGAGTCGCCAAATCGTTCCCTAGTTGATATGGCAACGGGTTTAGGGTTTATTCCTGAAGTCATCGTTGACCAACACTTTCACAACCGTAATCGCATGGGACGGCTGATTAGTGCGATCGCAGCTCACCCCGATCGCTTAGGTATTGGCATTGACGAAGATACTTGTGCAGTATTTGAACGTGATGGTTGGTTACAAGTTATGGGCAAAGGCAGTGTCACCATTGTTGATCCCACTGAAGCCACCCACACCAACGAACCCCATGTTGGTGCTAATGAACCATTAACAGTACATAATTTACGTCTCCATATCCTCAGCTACGGCGATCGCTTCCACTTGTACCAGCGCACTGTATTGCCTGCTGTACACCGGATCTCCAGCTGACGGGATAAAGTATCTAAGGTTACACTGAGTTGGCCACAAATTTTAGATTTTGGATTTTGCAAAAAGTTGTAAGGAAGGTTTACCGACCTAGCAAGCTTTTCAAGACGGATTTTAGATTAAAAGAGCTTTTTGGCAGATGCCGCCAGAAAGTAGGCGAAACAAATCTAAAAACCTCAAGGACTCATTAAGACTTTGCGATCGTAAATCTAGATAGCTAAGTACCCTAATTGTCTCTTTTAATCCAAAATCATAAATCTAAAATCCAAAATCTGTTGACCGCACATTTATTTCTTGTTGTAGAAAAATGATGAGAATACTATGTAAAAAGAAAAAACTGTTTGCAACGAACAGTTTGGCGGTCAATTCCAGTAAGAAACTAGAATTTTGGTTCCGAATCTCCATCTACCTATTCCCATGAGAATCCTCAAGATCCAGACCTTACGCGGCCCAAACTATTGGAGCATTCGACGCCACAAGCTGATCGTCATGCGCCTCGATTTAGAAAACCTTGCCGAGACGCCCTCGAATGAAATCCCTGGCTTTTATGAAGGACTAGTTGAGGCGCTGCCGAGTCTGGAGGGTCATTATTGTTCTCCTGGCTGTCGTGGTGGTTTTCTGATGCGAGTCAAAGAAGGCACTATGATTGGTCATATCGTAGAACACGTAGCCCTAGAACTCCAGGAATTAGCTGGTATGCATGTTGGCTTTGGTCGCACCCGCGAAACAGCCACACGCGGAATTTACCAAGTAGTAATCGAGTATCAGAACGAGGAAGCAGGACGCTACGCTGGACGAGCCGCAGTCCGGCTATGCCAGAGTATCGTTGATCGAGGCCGTTATCCCAAGGCAGAACTAGAGCAAGATATCCAAGACCTGAAAGACTTCACCCGTGATGCTTCTTTAGGCCCCTCTACTGAAGCAATCATCAAAGAAGCAGAAAAAAGAGGTATTCCCTGGATGTCTCTGGAAGCCCGCTTTTTGATTCAGCTGGGCTACGGCGTGAATCAGAAGCGGATGCAGGCCACAATGACGGACAACACCAGCATTCTGGGCGTAGAACTAGCTTGTGATAAAGAAGCCACTAAACGCATCCTCGCTGCTGCTGGTGCGCCAGTACCCAGAGGTACAGTGATCAACTTCTTAGACGATTTGGAACAAGCCATTGAATTGGTTGGCGGCTATCCCATCGTCATCAAGCCAGTGGATGGCAATCATGGACGGGGGATCACCATTGATATCAGAACTTGGGAAGAAGCTGAAGCCGGATACGAAGCTGCTAGACAGGTTTCCCGAGGAATTATTGTCGAAAGATATTACGTTGGACGCGACCACAGGGTACTAGTCGTAAATGGCAAAGTAGTAGCAGTAGCCGAACGCGTCCCAGCTCATGTAATTGGCAACGGCAGATCCACCATTGCCGAACTGATTGAGGAAACAAACCTTGACCCAAATCGCGGTGAAGGACATGATAACGTCCTAACCAAGATTGAACTAGACCGCACCAGCTACCAACTCTTAGAAAGGCAAGGCTATACCCTAAATAGCGTACCACCCAAAGGCACGATTTGTTATCTCAGAGCAACAGCAAACTTAAGTACAGGTGGTAGCGCCGTAGACCGTACCGATGAAATTCACCCAGAAAACCGTTGGTTAGCACAACGGGTAGTCAAAATTATCGGTTTGGATATTGCCGGACTCGATATCGTCACCACGGATATTAGCCGTCCTCTGCGGGAAGTTGATGGCGTGATTGTCGAAGTTAACGCCGCTCCCGGCTTTCGGATGCACGTTGCCCCAAGTGTAGGTATCTCCCGCAACGTCGCTGGCGCAGTAATGGATATGCTGTTCCCCAACGAGCAATCTGGCCAAATTCCCATCCTTAGTATTACTGGCACTAACGGCAAAACTACTACAACCCGACTACTAGCACATATTTATAAACAGACTGGAAAGGTAGTCGGTTATACTACTACAGATGGAACATACATCGGTGATTATTTAGTAGAAGCTGGCGATAACACAGGCCCCCAAAGTGCCCACGTCATCCTCCAAGATCCCACAGTAGAAGTAGCGGTACTAGAAACGGCTCGCGGTGGCATTCTCCGCTCTGGATTGGGCTTTGAAGCCGCAAATGTGGGAGTAGTATTAAATGTAGCCGCCGACCACTTAGGAATTGGCGATATAGAGACCATTGAGCAGTTAGCTAACCTCAAGAGTGTAGTAGCGGAAGCCGTATTCCCGGATGGCTATGCGGTACTTAACGCCGACGATCGCAGAGTCGCCGCCATGTCAGAAAAAACTAAGGCTAATATTGCTTACTTCACAATGAACCCCGACTCGGAATTGGTGCGAAAGCACATCCAAAAGGGTGGAGTAGCAGCAGTGTATGAAAATGGCTATTTGTCAATTGTTAAAGGAGATTGGACACACCGCATAGAAAGAGCAGAAAATATACCTTTAACAATGGGCGGACGTGCGCCCTTTATGATTGCCAACGCTTTAGCAGCAACTTTGGCAGCATTCGTGCAAAACGTCACAATTGAGCAGATTCGTGCTGGTTTGAAGACCTTCCGGGCTTCAGTTAGTCAAACGCCAGGACGAATGAATTTATTTAATCTAGGGAAGTACCACGCTTTAGTAGATTATGCCCACAACGCAGCCAGTTACGAAGCTGTAGGTTCCTTTGTTCGGAATTGGACTACAGGGCAACGGATTGGCGTAATTGGTGGCCCAGGCGATCGCCGCGACGAAGACTTTGTTACTTTGGGCAAATTAGCAGCGCAAATTTTTGATTACATCATCGTCAAAGAAGACGATGACACACGGGGAAGACTACGGGGTTCAGCCGCCCAGTTGATTATTCAAGGCATCAACGAAGTTAAGCCTGATAGCCGCTATGAATCCATTCTGGATGAAACCCAAGCGATAAATAAAGGCTTAGACATGGCTCCTGATAACAGCCTGGTGGTAATTTTACCAGAAAGCGTGACTCGCGCTATTAAGTTAATTAAGCTGCGTGGTGTAGTTAAAGAAGAAACACACCAACAAAATCCCGGCACAACTATCATCGATTCCCAAAATGGAATAGCACCTTCTTCTGTTGTTAATACCCTGCTGTAGTTAGGAGGAGTCAGTTTGCTGACTCCTGTATTCTGATTACTTTTATTATTGTTTTTCTTCTTCCTGATTAGTTTCGTCACTGGGAGTTTTCATCTCCTCCTTAAATCCTCGTAGGGTTTTGCCCAGTGCGGTTCCCAGTTCGGGAATTTTTTTTGGGCCAAAAATTAGAACAGCGACTATGGTAATTACAGCTATTTCTGGCCATCCCAGTCCAAACATATAAATTTCCTCTAAGGCTCCTGTAATTAAATATAGACATTGATGGCGCAAATCCCATAAGTTCTGCTAGCTTCAAAAAATTTTTGCAAAGCAACATACCATAAGCGCTTTAGGGAACTCAAAAAATTAAATTACTCAATTCTTCCATCCAACAGGACTAGTAGATATTTTTTCCCCTGCTCCACCTGCTTCGTCTACTGTCTCATACTTATGATGGTTGACTCAGACCAGTCTGACTTCTTTATACTCATTTTCATGCAGCTATCAAAGCCGCAATGATCAGGGACATTGTTCGGGAAATATCGAGACGAATCTGGGCAGAGGAGGGATACTCCCCTGTCCTACCATTTAATACTGAGTAGGAACAACCTTGGTTTGTTAATTGCGAAGTATATGAGCAGTTTCGAGGAACTGAGTCAGAAAACCTTGAATAAAGTTCATATAAGCCATGAAAAAACTTACTAAAAAGGAGATCATCTGTGATTAAGAGTCTTGGATACGCTGCCCAAAGTGCAAGTACACCACTAGGCTTGTTCACTTTTGAGCGGCGAGAGTTAGGGCCGCACGACGTACAGATTGAGATCCTTTACTGTGGCGTGTGTCACTCGGATCTGCATACAGTCGCTAATGAGTGGAAAGGGACGGTTTACCCAGTCGTACCTGGACATGAGATTGTTGGTCGTGTAGTGAAGATTGGTGAGCAGGTTTCCAAGTTTAAGGTAGGCGAGACTGCGGGCGTTGGTTGTATGGTCGATTCTTGTCGCACCTGTCCAAATTGCCGTGAGAGTTTTGAGCAGTACTGTGATAACGAAATTATCTTCACCTACAACAGCCCAGAGAAGCAGACAGGGAAAACGACTTACGGCGGTTATTCAAACCAGATAGTCGTGGATGAAAATTACGTGCTACGCGTTTCGGAAAAGCTGGATCTCGCTGGCGTCGCACCCCTGTTGTGTGCGGGGATCACGACGTACTCGCCTTTGCGCTACTGGAAAGTTGGCAAAGGCGATAAGGTGGGTATCGTCGGACTTGGTGGGTTGGGACACATGGGGCTAAAATTAGCCCACGCTTTTGGTGCTTACACTGTCCTGTTCACAACATCGTCAGGGAAGACCGAAGATGCCAAGCGCCTTGGAGCCGATGAGGTTGTCATTTCAAAAAACAGCGATGAGATGAACAAGCATATCAACAGCTTCGACTTCATTCTCAACACAGTTTCGGTATCGCACAACCTGGATGCGTACACTCAGTTGCTTAAGCGTGGTGGTACGCTGTGCTTGCTTGGTGTACCGGAAAATCCGCACCCATCACCCAATATCGGTAACTTGATTTTTAAGCGCCGAGTAATTGCCGGTTCGATGATTGGCGGGATTCAGGAGACACAAGAAATGCTCGACTTTTGCGCTGAACACAATATCGTCAGTGACATCGAACTTATCCCGATTCAGAAAATCAATCAAGCATACGAGCGGATGGTAAAAAGCGATGTGAAGTACCGCTTTGTGATTGACATGGCATCGCTAAAAGAAGAGTAAAAAATGCCATTGTCGCTTTTGATGAAAAGTCCTGAATCCTTTGCCTTTGTTTAGGGTGTAAGAAAAACGAATAAAAAAAGTCTGAGCGTTGGTTTTCCGCGCTCAGACTTTTTTAATTGGTTTGTAGTGAGCGATTTATCGCTCAAATCAAGGACTAAAGTCCTTACTACGAACTTTTATAACCCTTCAAAATTTTTGGGACAGACCACTAGTGCTCTGTCTCATTAATTCTGATTGATTAGTTTGTTACCAAAACCCTGTAAAGACGCGAAATTTCGCGTCTCTACAACCCTTCAAAATTTTTGGGACAGACCACTAGTGCTCTGTCTCATTAATTCTGATTGATTAGTTTGTTACCAAAACCCTGTAAAGACGCGAAATTTCGCGTCTCTACAACCCCGCAAAATTAATGGGACAGACCACTAGTGCTCTGTCTCATTAATTCTGATTGATTAGTTTGTTACCAAAACCCTGTAAAGACGCGAAATTTCGCGTCTCTACAACCCCGCAAAATTAATGGGACAGACTACTAGTACAGTACTTATTTGGTCAATGATTAGCTCAACTCACTTCCCATTGGATTGGTAATTGGCAAACCTAACCACTCACTTAATTCATGAGCTAACCATTCAAGTTCTACTTCGGATTTAATACCGCCATCGTTTCCACCAATCTGATATTTTTTTAATCCTGAGCAAATATATAATTGTGCTGGAACGGCAACTCTAGTGTCTTTAGAGCCTTTAATAAAGTGTTTTGGAATGTAAACCAACTTATTCACACTTTGCCTTGGAGATGGACGGGGACGCTCAAACTTCCAACTAAACAACTCCCAGGTTAGAGTAATTTGTTCTGGATTCAGGCGTAAGTAGATGCTTCCAAACAAATTAAAGATAAATTTATACATCATCATAAAGCCAGCACCCCAAAAAGGAAGTGAGAACAAGGCAAAGGGGATGTTGCCAGGAAAAGGCATTATTGAGAGAGCGTTAATTGTCCAAATTAGGACAAATGAATTCCAGACGATCGCAAATAAACCTGTGAATACTATTGATTCATGCAAACCAGCTGGTGGAATGATAATTTCTAGAGAATCCCAATTTTTGGTTAGTTGAATCTTACTCCCGTCTGGTTTACGAACAACTAAAGCAGGTAATGTCGCTTGTGGTTTGTCTAAGGCTGCGATCGCACCAGCAGCAGAACTAAAACGCCCTTCTAAACTGGGTTCAATCATCCACTTTAGCCACTTGCTAAAGCTGGGACTCACATTAGCCGCTTGTTCAAACTGAATGCGAAAATCCTTTTGCGGTAAATCGGCTGGGTGATTACCCGTCATTAAATAAATTAACGTTGCGCCTAAACTATAAAGGTCAGATGCTGCAACAGTCCGTCCGCCAAATTGCTCTGGTGGCATATAGCCATAAGTTCCTACCACAGTTCTTGTCCCGGTTTCTGTGGCGAGGACAGTCTGTACTGAGCCAAAATCTACCAAATAAACTTGACCAACACTATTACCAGAACGCTCCCCTAATAAAATATTGCTAGGCTTAATATCACGGTGAATTACAGGCGGATGTAGCTCATGTAGGTAAATAAGAATCTCTAAAAGCGCTTTGGCTATCTGTTTGACTTCAGTTTCTGTAAAAGTTCGCCCGGTTTGTAAGTATTGCTCTAAAGTTTTTGCTCTTATATAAGTTTGTACCAGGGCAAATCCTTTAATGGTTGGTAAATTTACCTCAAAATAGTTTAAATACTGAGGTATTAAGGGATGTGACAAAGATTTTAAAGTTTCAGCTTCCCGCTCAAACAGCTTAAGTGAATCCCATTCAAAATCATCACCAAAAGAGAGTAACTTGATGACAACTAATTCCTGAGTTTGCAAATCACGAGCTAACAAAGTCCGCCGCCCTGCTTTTTTTCCTAATAGCTGCTGAACTTCGTAGCGATCGCCTAATATTTCGCCGATCATTATGGTTTCTTCTAATGCTACGTTTGAAAAGTTTTTATAGCTCTATAGCTTTTCAATTTGGCAAATCTATATCTTTAGTATAATTGCGTAATTCTATGCCCTCCCAACTTTGGCCTTATATTACCCCTGGTATTCCCGATGAATTGTTTGAAAATTTGCCAGGAATTCCCCTGAGTCAGCGAGAAGTCCGATTACTGTTAATTGCCCAACTGCGACTAAAATCAGATTCTGTTTTGTGGGATATTGGCGCAGGGACAGGTACAATTCCGGTAGAGGTGGGGCTATTGTGTCCAGACGGAAAGATTATCGCTATAGAAAGGGATGAAGAAGTAGCTAATCTGATCAAGCGGAACTGCGATCGCTTTGATGTGAAAAACGTCGAAGTAATTGAAGGTAGCGCCCCAGAGTGTTTACACGATCTTAAAGTTACACCTCACCGGGTTTGTATCGAGGGAGGACGCCCCATTCAAGAGATTCTGCAAGCAGCATGGCATTATTTGCCCCCATCCGGTCGGGTTGTAGCCACAGCTGCTAATCTAGAAAGTCTGTATGCTATTTCTCAGAGCTTTTCTCTGTTAAGGGCTAGAAATATCGAAGTCGTTCAGTCTGCGGTTAACCGCTTAGAGACGCGTGGCTATTCTCAAACCTTTACCGCCGTTGATCCCATTTTTATCCTCAGTGGTGAGAAACTAGACTAAATCCAAAATACTTCTATGCCTTGGTCTCGGATTATTAGTGGAATTGTTGCGATCGCTCTTGCTCTTTCTGCAACCCTTTTGGGGGGTTGGTACTTTACCATCATCTTTGCGATTATCATCTTTTTGGGTCAACAGGAATATTTTAATTTAGTACGAGCCAGAGGCATCGCTCCCGCCGCTAAAACCACTATGGGTGTCAGCCAAGTTCTGCTGGTAATTTGTACCCTGGATGGCAGTTTAGCTGATGCTGTGATGCCGATAGCTGGCACACTTATTTGTTTTTACCTGCTGTTTCAGCCCAAATTTGCCACGATCGCTGATGTTTCCGCTTCTATTATGGGGCTGTTTTACGTAGGCTATTTGCCGAGTTACTGGGTGCGATTACGGGCAATTGATACTGCTGCTTTTAGCAATCTTCCTTTCGGAGGTTACTGGCCCACAACCTGGACAGATTTCTGGGAAAAGGCAAATTCTGCTTCTTTACCACAAGGTTTTACAGCAACACTGCTGACTTTTTTGTGTATTTGGGCAGCCGATATCGGCGCTTACACTATTGGCAAATTTTTTGGGAAAACCCGTCTGTCTGATATTAGCCCGAAAAAAACTGTAGAAGGTGCTGTCTTTGGCATTACTTCAAGTATTGCTGTAGCCATAGCAGGAGCCTATTATTTGCATTTACCCAGATCCCCCTTCACTGGTTTAGCATTGGGTTTGCTGATTGGCATTGCTAGTCTCTTGGGGGATCTTACCGAGTCTATGCTTAAGCGAGATGCTGGAGTCAAAGATTCTGGGCAGTTAATCCCTGGACACGGTGGTATTTTAGACCGTACTGATAGTTATATTTTCACTGCTCCGTTGGTATATTATTTTGTGACACTATTGTTGCCGTTACTGTAGCGGTTTTGAGTAAGAGTTAAAGTATTGCACTGAACCCGATCCCGCCCAGAACTAAAGTTCCGGGCTAATAGCTAAAGTCCACTTAAGTGGACTAAAATTCTTGTTTAGTCCTCTTGAGAGGACTTGAGCTATTAGCCTTGGAATTTATTCCGAGGCGGGATGGCAACGAAGCGCAGAATTGTGTTTATCCTTCCTTCAATGCAAAACTTGGAATTTATTCCGAGGCGCGATCGCAACCAAGTGCAGAATTGTGCTTATCCTTCCTTCAATGCAAAACTTGGAATTTATTACTAGGCGCGATCGCAACCAAGTGCAGAATTGTGCTTATCCTTCCTTCAATGCAAAACTTGGAATTTATTACTAGGCGCGATCGCAACCAAGGGCAGGATTGTGCTTAATAAGTTGGAATTCTATTCCGAGACGGTATAGAAACGAAGGGGGGATTGTCCCCCTGAGAGCCGCTATATCATTTAAGATAATGTATTAGCATTTTTTAATTTCTAATCATCTCTAATCATCAAGGATTAACATTAATCCGCCCACGACACACTAGCTTGCCTGGGATCAGCGTTAGTTCTTGGATATCGACATCTGAGCCAAGATCCAGATTGTACTCATGATTGTCCTCTAATACATCTCCCTGGTCAGGCTTGATTTTTATATGTGCTAGTTGCAACTCATGCCCATTGAGTAACTGTGAGCTTAGACAAATCTCTAGAGGAGTTGTTTCACTATTGGTTACTCTTATACCTCGCAGTATAATTTGGTTGTGATCAAGGATAATTTCTTGCCAAGTTATTGGTTGTGACTGTGAGCAATGTGTTGGTAAAACTTTAACCAGTAAATCACTCAAAGCAGTCGATAATAAGTTAGATGAGAGAGAAGCATTAAGATCCTTCTCGTCTATGATCAAATCGCCAACTACTGGTACTGTTTCTAACAGCCGTAGCGGTTTTCCCTTGAGTACCGAACCGATATTTATCCGAATATTTTCTGCTATTAATTGAATTTGTGTAATTAGGAGACCTTGATAAATTGCATCAGTAGCAAAAATAGATACCGACGGGATACGCCCAGAGAGAATTTGGCGATCGCTCGCTTTAATCTCCACTTCTAAGTCCGATATTTGGCTGACTTGCGCTCTTAACCAGAGCTTTAGGGCTGTTGTGAGTACCTGCGTAATTATGCGTATTTTATTAGTAGCATCTTTGGTTTGGGAATTTTGCTCTGGCATCTAACCAATCTGTTTATGAGTATTTGCTTAACAACCGAACAGAAATTAAACAAGTCTTAAATGTAACATTTATGCCTACTCGCTACAAAATGCAAATATCATTTAATTGTTAACAGTAAATAAGCAATTCCAGATGGAGGCACGGTTACAAAAAATTCTCGCTCAATGGGGTATCGCCTCACGTCGTGAAGCCGAAGAAATGATTAGGAACTCACGGGTGCAGATCAATGGGGTATTAGCACATTTAGGCCAAAAAGTTGATCCCGAAAAAGATGCGATCGCAATTGATGGTAAGCCTGTATCTAAAAAGCAGCGTCCGGCTTTAATATATTTATTGCTGCACAAACCAGCTGGTGTGGTTTCGACTTGCTACGACCCTCAGCGCCGACCAACAGTCCTGGATCTACTACCGAAAGAATTACGGGAGGGTACAGGTATTCATCCAGTTGGGCGTTTAGATGCAGATTCTACAGGAGCATTAATCCTGACCAATGACGGAAATCTGACATTTGGACTAACCCATCCCCGCCACAGTATTTCCAAGACATATCGTGTTTTGGTAGAAGGACACCCTCCAGAAACAGTACTGAAAATGTGGCGTCAGGGTGTGATATTGGAAGGTAGAAAAACCAGACCAGCTAAGGTACAGCTAATAGAACATCGTGCCGAACAAAGCTTTTTAGAAATAGTGTTGCAGGAGGGCAGAAATCGCCAAATTCGCCGAATAGCTCAACAATTAGGATACCCAGTAATCAAGCTGCATCGGACTGCTATCGGCCCAATTCAATTACAAACTCCAAAAGAACCTTTTTTGTCAGAGGGTAAATATCGTTCCCTCAAAGATCATGAAATTCACTTTTTGCAAGATCAGATAACACAACCTAATTATTGATTCTGTGGAGTTAAGGAGTGTCAGTAGGCATGAAATGGCTAAGAAAGAAGAATAATTTGCAGCCATCAATTTCATTAGAGCAACAACGAGCCGAAAAGTTGGCTGAAATGGGCGCTCAACTTTGGGCATTGCGTCAAGAACAGGGATTATCTCTAGAGCAAATGGTTGCATTAACTAGGATTCCCCGGCGATTATTGCAGGCGATCGAAGAAGGTAATTTAAACGATCTGCCAGAACCAGTCTATATACAGGGTTTAATCAGGCAATTTGCCGACGCACTAGGCTTGAATGGAGTAGAATTTTCTGGCGCTTTTCCGATCAGTTCTGCACAAGTGAACCCTCAAGGTAGGGGGAATAATTCACCCCTCGATCAACTACGTCCGATTCATCTTTACTTTCTTTACATATTGCTAATTGTATGCTCTGTAAATGGCTTATCTCAGTTATTAAATAACGCTGTACTAGAAGCAAGTAATAGTCAAAATCAGCCACACCCAAAACAAAAATCCATTGTTAAACCAGAAATAGCCCAAATAAAAGAGTCAGTGGAGGTTCAATCAGTTAACGATACCCTTAGCGCCGTCCAACAGGGAAAGGCTGTACAAATTGGTGTCACTTTGAAAGCGTCATCTTGGATTCGCGTAGTAGCCGATGGCAAAATCGAGTTTGAGGGTACTCTCCCAGAGGGAACTCACCGGATTTGGAAAGCCCAACAGCAACTCACAGTGAAAACTGATAATGCTGGTGGCGTGTTAATGAGCATCAATCAAGAAAAAGCCAAGGAAATGGGAGAACCGGGGAAAGAGGAAGAAGTTAGAATTGCTGCAAAACCTAAGTTTTGAAATATGGGGAATGGGGAATGGGGAATGGGGAATGGGGCATTGAACATCGGTTATTCTTTCTTCCCCTGCCTCCCCTGCTCCCCTGCCTCACTGTGCTTCCGGGGCGCGTCCATTGAGTCTGGTAAGAACTTTCAAGCGATCGCCTAATTCCTCTCTCAATGCTCCTTCTTGATAGCGCCACTCCCAGTTACCCTCAGCAACACTGGGAAAATTCATCCGCGCTTCGTTTCCTAATCCCAAAACATCTTGCAAGGGAATAATCGCTTGGTTAGCTATGGAACTCAAAGCTAGGCGAATTAAATCCCAGTGGATGCCTTCAGGACTGATAGAACCTAAATAAAGCAACAGGTTTTGCTTTTCGTAGTCGTTGGCTGAATTAAACCAGCCTACAGTTGTGTCATTATCGTGAGTGCCGGTATAAACTACAGCATTTCGCGGGTAATTGAATGGTAAAAATGGATTACCGGGATCGGAACCAAAGGCAAACTGTAAAACCTTCATCCCAGGAAATTCATACTTATCTCGCAGTGCTTCAACCTCTGGTGTAATTACTCCCAAATCTTCCGCCAAGACGGGTAGCTTGCCCAACTTCTCCCTAATCGCTGCAAAAAAAGCGTCTCCAGGTGCTTCGACCCATTTGCCATTCATGGCAGTTTCTTCGCCTTGGGATACTGACCAATAAGCCTCGAAGCCCCGGAAGTGGTCAATGCGAATTATATCTACATAATCCAGCATTGCCTCAAAGCGTTGCACCCACCATTTAAAGTCTTGTTTTTGCAATTCCTCCCAGTTATAAACCGGGTTGCCCCACAATTGACCGGTGGCGCTAAAGTAATCTGGTGGGACTCCTGCCATTTGGGCGGCAACTCCAGTCTCTTCGTCTAAGCAAAAGATGTCAGGATGCGCCCACACGTCAGCACTATCATGAGATACGTAGATGGGGATATCGCCGATAATGTCAATACCGCGCATATTGGCGTAGCTTTTCAGTTCTGACCACTGCCGGAAAAACTTAAATTGGATGAACTTGTAATAAAAAATCTCTCCGTTAAGCCGATCCTGTACCTGAGCTAATGCTTCGGGTTCGCGCTTGACAAATTCTGGCTCCCATGTATGCCAGCTTGCATTTTCGTGGGCATCTTTCAACGCCATAAATAAGGCGTAATTATCTAGCCAATAGGCTTTACTGTCGCAAAAACCTGCAAACTCGTTTTTTTGGATGTCCGTAGCATTCACTTTAAAGTTTTCACAGGCTTTTTTGAGTAGCCCAATCTTAATCGGCACAACCTGGTCAAAGTCTACCTTTTCTACCGGAAATCCTGGTAAATTAGCAAAGTCTTCTTCAGTGAGCAAACCCTCATCTCGCAGTTTTTCTGGGCTAACTAGCAGGGGATTTCCTGCCATTGCTGAGTAGCACATATAAGGGGAATTGCCGTATCCAGTGGGGCCCAAGGGTAGAACTTGCCAATATTGTTGATGGGTTTCTTTAAGAAAATCGATGAAGCGATAGGCTTCTAAGCCTAAATCCCCAACGCCAAATCGGCTGGGAAAGGAGGTAGGATGCAGCAAAATACCACTGGATCTAGGAAAAGGCATATTTAACCTGAATTATGAGAGGGAGCAATTATCTGATGGACACGCTATGCGATCGCATCGAATTTATCACGGAACAGTATTTGCAGGGTAAATCAAGTAAACTCATCTTGTTTGTCATTAGTCCTTTGTCCTTTGTCCTTGGCTAATGACTAATGACTAATGACCAATGACTAATTAACTATGACTTACCGAAATCCTGCACCGACAGTTGATATCATCATTGAACTAGTAGATCGACCTCATCGGCCAATAGTGTTAATTGAAAGACATAATCTACCCTTGGGTTGGGCTATTCCGGGTGGTTTTGTGGATTATGGCGAAGCGGTGGAAGTGGCGGCGCGGCGAGAAGCCCAGGAGGAGACGGGTTTGCAGGTGGAGTTAGTTGAACAATTACTGGTGTATTCTGACCCAAATCGCGATCCGCGTCAGCATACCATTAGCATTGTGTTTTTGGCGACAGCTACGGGGGAACCTGTGGCTGGAGATGATGCTAAGGGTGTAGGCATTTTTGAGTATTGGCGAGTGCCTGGTAATTTATGTTTTGACCACGATCGCATTCTGCGCGATTATTGGCGATATCGGCATTATGGGATACGTCCAAGGTTGGGGTAGAGGGACGAACCGCAGAGGCACAGAGGGCGCAGAGAAAGAGAGAGAGGGAGAGAGGAATACCTGTAACACAAAGTTTTTGTGATTATACTGTGTCAGTGGTATTTAAAGGTGCATTATGGACGCTGAGACACTCTTGGAGAAATACGCCGAAGGACAACGGAATTTTCGTTCAGAAAATTTGAGTGAAGAAAATCTCAAAGGTGCAGACCTCAGTGAAATAGACTTAGACAATGCAAATTTGGCTGGAGCCGATTTAAGTGGGGCAAACCTAACCGGAGCAAGCCTTAAGAGTACGAATTTAACTAAAGCGTCTCTAACAAATACAAAGTTGAATTCGGTGAGTGCTTCTTCAGCAATTTTTGCTTGGACAGACCTTAATGGTGCTGACTTAAGTTGGTCAAATCTAAGTAGCACCAATTTAAATTATGCAAACTTAGAACAGGCAAAACTGACAGGTGTAGACCTAAGTAGCGCAAATTTAATCTATGCAAATTTAGATACAGCAAATTTAAGTGGAGCAAATCTTAGTAGTGCAGACCTGACTGCGGCTTCCTTAGCTGAAGCTAATCTCAGTAAAGCTAATCTAACTAAGGCAGATTTGGGTCAGGCGTACTTAATTGGATCAAACTTAACTCTGGCAAACTTAACTGAGGCAATATTGCAAAGTGCCAAACTCCAAGGAAGTATATTTCATAGAGCATATTTGCACAAAGTTGATCTCTCAGGCATGAATTTAGCTGATATAGATTTCACAGCAGCATCTCTTCAAAGTACAAACTTTAGAAAAGCATTACTCCAAGGAGCAAATTTACAAAAAGTCAATTTGCGATGGGCAAATTTAATCCAAGCAAATTTAGATGGAGCAAATTTGAAAAGGGCTGATTTAACTGGAGCAGATGTCTATGGGGCAACCTTTAAAGATGCTGACCTAACTGGTGCGATAATGCCAGATGGAGAAGTCTACAAACCGATCGCTTCTCAGCTAGAAATCGGTAAACAGGAAACATCGTTAGAGAAAGTAATATCTATGACCCGTAAAGTAATTAATACTGATAACGCACCCGCACCAGTCGGCCCTTATAATCAAGCGATCGCAGCTTCTGGTCAATTTATATTCGTGGCTGGACAAATTGCCATCGATCCCCGCCTTGGTGATGTTGTCTACACTGATGATGTCAAAAAGCAAACCGAGCAGGTATTAGCTAACCTTGAAGCCATCCTCACGGCAGCCGGAGCGACTTTCCAAGATGTCGTAAAAACCACTGTATTTTTAGCTGATATGAATGATTTTGCGGCAGTGAATGCCGTTTATGCTAAATATTTCCCAGAAGATACAGCCCCAGCGCGGGCTTGTGTTCAGGTATCGCGCTTACCTAAAGATGTGTTAGTAGAAATTGATGCGATCGCTGTAATTAGCGGTTAGTAACAATACACTCATAAAAAAAGCCTACAACTCTCCAAACAAACTAGGCTTTATTATTGACTTTTCTTCTTAAAAGCTATAAATCTTTTTTAGGGGTTAATTAAAACTAATTAGCAAATAAACTGAGAAAACTTCCTAATGGAGAGTTGCAAATGAGTGTGATGAAAAAGAGCTTATTGGGTGCTGGCGCGGCATTTGCAGTGCTTACAGGTTTAGTAGCCAGCACAGTAGGGGCTATGCAGGCAACGATCGCCAACCCCACCACTAATCAACAGACACCACGCTTACTTGCCCAAGGGCAGAAAACTTTAACAATAGTTTTTCCCAGTCGTGCTGATTCCACAGACTTGCAAAATAAGGCAAATGCAGTAGGAGCTTTTTTATCCAAAGAGTTAGGAATTCCAGTCGTCGCCCAAGTTGGTGATGATACAGCTGCTGTGGAAGCTTTGAGAGCAAATCGGGCTGATGTCGCTTTTTTAAGTAGCCGTCCGGCTTTGAAAGCAAGACAATTAGCAAATGCCAGCTTGTATCTAGCCGAAGTTCGTTCCACTTATTCTGGAAGATACACCTATAGCTCAACATTTGTTGTCCCTAAGAATAGTCCCCTAAAAACTCAAAATTCAGCTAAAGCAACTTTAGAACAACTGCGGGGCAAGAAAATTGCTTTTACTTCCCCTACTTCTGGCTCTGGGTTTATTATCCCTGTGGCTGAGTTGGTCAAACAAAAATTTGTACCCAACCGCGATCGCTTAGATAGTTTCTTTGGTCAAGTTTCTTACGGCGGTAATTACAGCAAAGCCTTGCAAGCAGTTGTGCGTGGTCAAGCTGATGTGGCTGTTGTGTCAGAATATGCCCTGAATCCACCTTATATCACCGCCGAAGAGAAGAATCAGTTACGGGTTCTGCACAAAATTAATGGTGTACCTGCTCACGGTATTGCTATTGATGATGATGTTCCAGCCCCAACACGGGAAAAAATCATCAACGCCTTACTGAAATTAAATAAGTCGGAAAATAATAAATTGTTAAGCGACTTGTATAATTCCACAGAATTAGTGCGAATTAATCACGATCGTCACCTAGCAGTTATGCGTGACGCTCTGCAAGTTGCTGGCATTGAACCATAATTCAGTTAACAGTTTTGAAGGAGGCAGTGGTTCGGCTTTGCTCACTAACCAGGCAGGTGGTCACTGAGCGTAGTCGAAGTGAGCGTAGTCGAAGTGAGCGTAGTCGAAGTGACCATCTGTCTTTCTTGATAACTGTTAGCAGATAAATAAATTTCTATGAATGATTATGTTATTGAGTGTCATAACCTAGAAACAGCTTATACTCCATCTCTGAATCGTCCCATTCTCAACGGGATTAATTGCCAGATTAAACGCGGTGAATTTGTCGTTTTGCTGGGGCTAAACGGTGCTGGTAAGTCTACATTACTACGATCGCTAGTTGGACTAGTGCCATCAGCCAGAGGAGAATTGCTCGTAAATAATGTTGAGATGAACCCCCGAACACTGCCAAAAATTCGGCGCGATGTTGGCATGTTATTTCAAGGTGGCGGATTGATTCGGCAGTTATCAGCACTGGAAAATGTCTTGTGCGGATGCCTTGGTAAAAGAACAACTTGGCAAACACTGTTGGGATTTTCCAAACGCGATCGCATGTTGGCACTAAATTTATTAGAACAGTTAGGACTCGGAGAGTTAGCTTTTCAGAAAACCAGTCAGTTAAGTGGTGGACAGCAACAACGAGTAGCGATCGCTCGGACTTTAATTCAATCACCGCAAATTCTCTTAGTCGATGAACCCATCACAGGCTTAGATGTTGTAGCATCGCAACAAGTCATGGAAACTCTATCCCAATTGCACACTCAGCAAGGCATGACTATTGTCGCAGTTTTGCACGATTTGGGAATCGCAGAAAAATACGCAGAGCAAGCGATCGTCTTAGATGCTGGACGCGTCGTTTATCAAGGGCTTTGTGACAACTTACAAGCTAAATTTGCTCAAGTTTCCGGTTGAGTGGGATTTGAATTAAACCGCGTCATTTTACCCCACCCTAACCCTCCCCTTGCAAAGGGGAGGGAACAAGATTCGATTCTTTTCCCCCCTTTCCAAGGGGGGATTAAGGGGGGTAATTAATTTGACTAATCGCAAAGACTACGATTCTCAACCTAAATGAGATTTAATACAATATGAGTTACTTTTTTAAGTTAAAACGCTTACGCTTCTACCCTTGGCTGAGTTCTCTACTCATCTTATTAATTGTCATAGTAGTTTATGGTTGGGCTTTGCGAGGACTCAAACTCGATTTTGAACTGCTGCGTTCTAGCTGGCCATACATCACCGATTTTATTACCCGGTTATTTCCTCCCGATTGGAAAGTTTTAGATATTGCAATTAAGGCACTAATTGAAACTGTACAGATGTCTTTATGGGGAACTACCATTGGAGCAATTCTTTCTGTACCGATTGCTATAGCTAGCGCCAGCAATATTGCGCCTGGGTGGTTGCGATCGCTAGCTAATTTGCTGCAAAATACTGTACGTTCTGTCCCCTCAATTATTCTGGGGCTAATTTTTGTTGCCGCCACTGGCTTAGGCGCACCAGCAGGAACTTTAGCCTTGGGAATCTACACCATCGGCTACCTTGCCAAATTTTATCAACAGGCAATTGAAGCGGTTGATCCGCGTTCTCTTGAATCCTTGCAAGTTATCGGAGCCTCCAAGCTACAGATTGCTCAATACGGCATTCTCCCGCAAGTACTACCTCTGGGATTGGGTTACACCTTTTGGATGTTTGAGTACAACATCCGTGCTGCTTCTGTCTTGGGTGTAGTTGGTGCAGGTGGTATTGGCTTTCAGTTAAAAAGTTACATCGACGGGTTCGAGTACACCAAAGCAACAACCATGATGTTAGTGCTTTTGGTTGTAGTCACAGTCATTGATACTTTTAGTAGCCAATTACGTCATCGACTCGATTCTATGTAGTATTTAATTGTTAATTTTAAATTTGAGGCAAACCTATATAACTTTGGGAATACTGAAATTAAGTACCCTAAAGGAGTATTAAAAATGGCAGAAAATCGCATCAGTGCCAGCCTATCCCCAGCAGACAAAGAAGCGGTTATGCAGGCGATCGCTACAATTAGAGAAAAGTTACCGTTTTTGATTGATTTGACTACCGAAGACCGACGCACCATAGTAAAGATGGGAGATAAAAGTCGGGCTTTTGTAAGCAAAGCCTTAGAAGTGGCGACACAGAACCCTAACTTTTTGCCTCGTTCTTTTGATTTGGAAGAGATGCGCCGGGATTTGGAAATATATGAGGACTTGTATCCGGTGCTGTTGTCTCTAACCCAACTGCAAGAACTAGTGGATGATACTTGTATAGCGGCTGGTAGTGAAGCTTATGCAGCAGCATTAGCAATTTATAGCTATGCCAAAGCTAGCGGTGATGTTACAGGTTTAGATGCAGTCATTGATGAGATGGGACGCAGGTTTAGCCGCCGTTCCAAGAAAAAGAAACCCGAAGCCGCGGCCAGCTAAAGCATAAAATAGGCGACCGTCGCAGTTATAAATTTGGGTGGAATACACGTTACTCGTAGAGAAGCGCACCTGTGCTTCCCTACCGTGTTTTCTATCTAAATACCAATTTGAAAAAAGAATGCGACAAATAGACCATTTGTAGAGACGCGATTCATCGCGTCTTTATCCAATGATGTGTTGCAATCATCAATTGAAATAGTATAAAGATTTTTGCAACCCGCGCAGGCGGGTTTTGTTTGTGTAACCGCGATTTCTAATCGCCAACGCATTTTTGAGCCTTTGAGCCTGACAGTTGAGCCTTTGAACCTCAACATTGAGCCTTTGAGCCTGACAGTTGAGCCTTTGAGCCTCAACATTGAGCCTTTTATCCTCAACATTGAGCCTTTTATCCTCAACGTTGAGCCTTTGAGCCTGAAAGTTGAGCCTTTTATCCTCAACGTTGAGCCTTTGAGCCTGAAAGTTGAGCCTTTTATCCTCAACGTTGAGCCTTTCAGCCTGAAATTAGAAATATATCTAGATAAATTGTTAAATTTACTACTGGTTTTCAGAAAAAATCTGATAAAACCTTGTTGAAATATATTAACTCAGTACATCTACCAGCGTCATACAACAGCGATGAGCAATACCTCTGGATTTTCAGTCAGCAAACCTGTTGCATTATGGAATAAACCCATTAACGCTGACTTTAAAGAACTATTCAAATCACTAGGAAAAGGTGTGATAAATGGGGTCTTAGGTCAGTGGGGAGAGGTAGCCAAAGATGCAGTAGAAGCTACAGCAGCACTAGGTTTAGGATCAGCACCAGAGGAAGTTGCTTGGTTACTAATTTATTGTTCTTTGAAAGAAGCAATAGAGAGTTTGGTAAAAGGAAATCAAGAGTTACTGTTTGAAAAACCAAACGAGAGTGATCTTGACCTATTGTGCGATCGCCTCAACGATTCCCTAGAAAGTATAGAATTGCGTATTGACCAAGATTTTTTTAGCCGTCCCAAAGATTTGCCGATTCTGGAAGCGATTAAAACTGCTTTTGCCGACTGGTTAAAATACTTTAGCGTCAATGAAGCCCAGGCAGTAACAATTAGTCATCGTCTTCCTACCTATTTTGTGTATGCCCTACATGAAGAGTGGGCAAAAAATCCCAAAAAATATGCTTGTTTAAAAGAAGAACTGGATACCCCCTTTACTCAAGCCAATGAACGGGAACAGTCATGGCAGCGTTATTTAGCTTGGCTACAAAAACAGGTTGAAGAACCGATGCTTTTAGAAGCCTTTGGTTTAAAACAGGTTTATGTTCCTTTGCACGCCTTCTATAAGCAGAAAGTTGCGGGTGAAAAATCAGAAGAATTTGAACGCCGGGTGAGAGAAGATGAGAAATATCAGCGAATTGTTCTTGACTTAGAAACTGAACTAGAAGCTTGGTTAGAAAAAAGCGATCGTAACGATGCCATTAGAGTGATTAGTGGTGGCCCAGGAAGTGGTAAATCTTCCTTTGCCAAAATCTTTGCAGCTAATCAAGCAGAAAAAGGGAAAATTCCGGTTTTATTTATTCCTTTGCACCATTTTGAACCCTCGGATGATTTAGTTGAGGCAGTTGGTAAGTTTGTCCGAGACGATGGCTTTCTCAGACATAATCCGCTAGATAAAGATAAGGCTGATTCCCGCTTACTGATTATCTTCGATGGTTTAGATGAGCTTGCCATGCAGGGTAAAATTGCCACTGAAATTGCTCAACAATTTGTGCGGGAAGTCCAAAGAAAAGTAGAGCGATTTAATGTGCGTGAAACTTGCTTACAAGTATTAATCGGCGGACGAGAACTGGTAGTGCAAGCAAATAGTAGCGACTTTCGCCAACCACAGCAAATATTGCATATTTTGCCTTATTTTGTTAGTGAAGATGAGAGAAAAAATTACATTGACAATCAAAACTTGTTGCAGCAAGATCAACGTCAGATTTGGTGGCAGAAATACGGCAATGCTAGCGGACGGGGATATGATTGCTTACCAAAAGAGTTAAACCAAGATAACCTGACAGAAATTACTGCCCAACCCTTGCTCAATTACTTGGTAGCATTGAGTTTCGACCAGCAAAATAAATTTCCTACAGACGGCAACCTGAATGCAATTTATGCAAATTTGCTCGCAGCAGTTTATCAGCGCGGTTGGGCTGGTTATCAACATCCGGCTATTCGTGGAATTGAGGAAAAAGACTTTGTTCGCATCCTCGAAGAAATAGCTTTAGCTTCCTGGCATGGAGATGGACGAACAACAACAGTCAGAGAGATTGAAGCCCATTGTGAACACAGTAGTTTAAAGAGTCTTTTAGACAAGTTTCAGGAAAGTGCCAAATTAGGCGTAACTCGTCTTTTGACTGCCTTTTATTTTCGTGAGAGTGGAGTTAAGGAACAGGAAAAAACTTTTGAATTTACTCACAAGAGTTTTGGTGAATATTTGACAGCAAAACGCATCGTGCGAGAAGTTAGGCTCATTGATA
This sequence comes from Nostoc sphaeroides, assembly GCF_003443655.1. Lineage (NCBI taxonomy): Bacteria > Bacillati > Cyanobacteriota > Cyanophyceae > Nostocales > Nostocaceae > Nostoc > Nostoc sphaeroides. The sequence continues at coordinate 4,804,309 of NZ_CP031941.1, read as the reverse complement.
AAAAGCTGAAGGATCGCCAGGATGATCCAGATGAGGGATGGGATGAACGCGAGGCTTTAAAAAGGTGGGCAATTCTCTGCGGTGCATCCCATATAGATGAATACCTTTTTAAGTTTGTTGCGGATGAAATGCGTTTACAGAATCCATCGGATGTTAGCAATTGGCAGCAGACATTATGCCATCTGATTGGTTTTATGTTGCGTCATGGAATGCCGATGGAACGCTTAACTCCCAGACCTGATTTTCAAGAAGAAAATAGACAAGCACGAAATGCAGAAGAAGCGTTGTTGGCTGTCTTAAATGCTTGCGCTAGAGTGACAAAGACAGTTTCAAAGATTCAATGGCATACTCCTGAAGCTTTCGGTATCTGGATTTCCCGCTTGCAAGGGCAAAGAAGAGGCGCTGATAATGTACTTATATTGAACTGTCTTAGCTTATTGAACTTATCAGAATGTATTTTGCATCAAAGAGACTTTTATAATGCCAATCTTGAAGGAGCAAATTTATTTAATACACGTCTTGCTTACGCTAATTTCGTCGGAGCCAACTTGAAGGATGTAAATCTTCAAGCAGCATGGCTTGTAGCAGCAAATTTTGAAGACGCGAATCTTGAAGGTACAAATCTTGAAGGCGCAAATCTTGAAGGCGCAAATCTTAAAGGCGCAAATCTTGAAGGCGCAAATCTTCAACAGGGAAATATTGAAGGCGCGAATCTTCAATGGGCGAATCTTCAACGAGCTAATCTTGAAGGGGCGTACCTTCAACGGGCAAATCTTCAACGGGTGAACCTTCAAGGGGCGAATCTTCAACGGGTGAATCTTCAAGGGGCGTATCTTCAACGGGCGAATCTTGTAGGGGCGAATCTTGTAGGGGCGAATCTTGTAGGGGCGAATCTTGAATGGCCAAGACTTAAACCAGCAAATTTTGAGGGCGAAAATTTAGCAGACTTGAATGAGAATTCAGGTTCAGACTCCGATGAATGACTTACAAACATTAAAAATTTGTAGAGTACATTACATTATTAATGCATCATTCTAGATACTTTTGATGCGTTACGCTGCTGCTAATGCACCTCACCAAACCAGGGAACGTAATTGTATAAAAATAATTAAGCGATGCCTGCGGCGGGCTACGCCTACGGTTTTACAACTTTGCTCTCCTAATGGGAGGCTTAGGTGTAGGCTAGCAAATACCGCAGGCATCGCAAGTCAAATCTCTTGATACCCTGAAATAAGAATTGAGAAAAACTAATCCAGTTTTCCGGTAACAACCATGCCAAAGCTGACACTGAGCGATGAACAAGTAATTGAATTAGTCAAGCAGCTACCTCCAGAGAGTAAACGAGTAGTATTATTAGCCCTAGCAAAAGAAGGTGAGCAAGAGCGCGATTCTCGTATGGAGTATGCCCAAACCCAATTACGGAGCTTGTGTGCTGAACGCGGTTTAGATTGGGATAGTATGTCCGAAGATCAACGTGAGTCATTTATAGATGACTTAGTGCATGAGGACAGACAGTGCGATCAATAGTAGTGTTTGATACAAATATTAAGCGATCACTTCTACTACTTTGCCTTTCTTATGACAAATCGTAGGCGATCGCCTTTTTGTTAAGCTGTAGGTAAGCGATCGTAAGATTCCGGTTCAATATCTGGTACTTTAGCTAAAACTGCGTCGTATTTTTCTCGACTGCCTTGCTTTGCTAACTCCCCTAAATAAATTTCAGTTGTGAGTGCAGCGATTTTTTCCGCAACTGCTGTCGCCACAAACTGATCGATAGAAATGCCGTCTTGTTTGGCAAGTTCCTGCAAACTTTTGTACAAAGAGTCAGGAAGCTGGACGCTGAGGTTGCTCATGACATGCGATCGCTAAACCCAATTGCATACAAATATTAAGCGATCGCTTCTACTACTTTGCCTTTCTTATGACAAATCGTAGGCGATCGCTTAATTTGAAACTCTTACAAATACTTGCCTAAAGCCGAATGCCGAGTATTAATGGAACACACTTGATGAAGGCATTATGAAGCTAAATCATTGAAATGTCAAGATTTCGCTAAATTTTTCAGCAAAACTTAGCATTCAATATCGCTGCTTCCCTTAAATTGTCAGGCTGTGCTTCTAAACTCTTGTCACCAAAATGCTTATCCATCAACGCCGGAACCTGTGTAGCTTGAATTCGGCTATGGCGGGTTTTATCTGGCATAACTAAGTTTGGCCCAGCTTTACAATTCTTCATACAACCAGTGCCCTTGATTGTAACTTGGTCTTCTAAACCGCGATCGCTTAAAGCCGCCTCCAACGCCTGACAAACTGCTTTACCACCGCGTTTCATGCAATCAGACTTTTGACAGACCAAAATCGTGGCTTTAGTTTTAGCTGGTTTTACCTTGGCATTATCAATAGATGGGGGTTCTTGCACTGGCGTAGGCGTCTGAATCACCATCTGAGAACGCGCCGCCATCACCCGTTCAGCCTTCAGAGTAACAGTGCCATCTTTCAAATCATGTTTTTTGTAACCAACAACTTGCAGCCAAGTCCCTGGTGGTAAGCGCAAGTCAAAAGCAGCCCGTAAATTTTTAGCGAGTTTAATATAAGACTCACCCTCATGAGTCCCCAGAATTAAGCCTTTAAGCTTATAGCCATCTTTAATAACAAAATCTATAAATCTGCCCTCAAGGCAAAACTCCGATACTTCCATACTGTGAGATGCACCCATTTTTTAACCTCCTTTTAATTAATCCAAGCTGTCAAGCAAGATATTCTCAGTAGCTAAAGATTAGAACTGTTGGTAGCGACTTTTCCAGCAATGCTCAAGAGTCCAAATCTGGTCTTGACGAGAGGCTGTTAATCGCCGGATCACACTCCAAAGTTGAACAACTGTCATAGGAGAGCCAATTTCAACTTGCAATGGCTGGTTAGCCTGACAACTACAGGGAATGTCTAACTCCTTTAGGCGTTGATAGACTTGCCAGCGATCTGCCCAATTCACCTCTACAAGGTGGTTGCTTTCTATTTCTGAACTATATGATTTCAAGAGAATTGCCCTCAAAGTGCAACAAACTTGCAGTAACTACCGCCATTGAACTCTCTGCTTTTTGAAAGTCTGAAGAGTTTAACCTCTTAAAACCAGCATACCTTAAGTGCAAACAATTCTCAGTAATTTTGGAAAAAAAATCAAATTTTTGCAGCCCTCCCATGTTGAAAGGGGGATGTAGAGAGACAAAGAAGAGAAAATTTTATTTTCTCTGCCTGCTGCTATTGGGAAAGATACACATTTAAGCTGATATGTCAATGATAATGAGAATTTTATGCAACTTGATGAGCGTACCATCATCCAGCCGACAATAAACTTGAGATTTTTAGTAAGCAAAAATACAAAATATTGACATGGCGAATTGGCTTGCTCTTATTATTAAAATGTTAATATGTTAAGAATAAGCAGTTAAAATCTATAACTGTTAAAAAGAGAGGAACGCAATGTCTGAAACACAAACTTTGTTACGGAATTTTGGTAATGTATATGACAACCCTGTGTTGTTGGATCACAGCGTAACTGCTCCAGTTACAGAAGGATTCAACGTTGTATTAGCTAGTTTCCAGGCACTATACTTGCAGTACCAAAAGCATCATTTTGTAGTTGAAGGCTCAGAATTTTACTCTCTGCATGAGTTTTTTAACGAAAGTTACAACCAAGTACAAGACCACGTTCATGAAATTGGAGAACGTTTGGATGGACTGGGTGGTGTGCCAGTAGCGACCTTCAGCAAATTAGCAGAATTAACCTGTTTTGAACAAGAATCGGAAGGCGTATATTCCTCTCGCCAAATGGTGGAAAATGACCTCGCTGCGGAACAAGCAATCATTGGCGTAATTCGGCGTCAAGCTGCTCAGGCAGAGAGTTTAGGCGATCGGGGAACACGCTATCTGTACGAAAAGATTTTGTTGAAAACTGAGGAACGTGCATATCATTTGTCTCACTTCCTCGCCAAAGACAGCTTAACCTTAGGGTTTGTTCAAGCTGCTCAAAGCTAAAACTCTCATAATCTAGATTTGTCTACCTAGACTGAAACAAAAAGTTAGCAGCACTAACTCTTAAAATATTATAAAAAATGGCAGAGGATGGTATTCGTATATCTCTCTGCTATTTTTAATCTAAGTAAACATATTTTCATAATATTTAACGTTGCAAATCTTTAGCAATTAGATAGTTCATAAATCTTTTTAGTTAAGAAATTTATTTATAATTAATAAGTTAGATAGGTATATGCCAGAATAAATAACCATCTGTTACCAAATCTAATCAAATTAAATAATAAAGATTCGCAAAAACTTGAAAAGTTTTAGCATCGCAATTAAATAAAATTAGAAATAGAAAATAATAATTGAGCATGGAGATTAAGGCAAGAGACGCGATAAATCGCCGTCTCTACAAAGGACTGACTCTTGTAAAGACGGCGATTTATGGCGTCTTTGGATCTAGGGCGTATCATCAAAAAACCTTATCCGAACCGTATTGCCGTCTGCCCCCCTACTCCCCATTTTGTACAGACGCGATTAATCGCGTCTCTACCCACAGACGCGATTAATCGCGTCTCTACCCACTCCCCTTTGTCATCAAACTTAGAAAACTTAATAATAAAAAGCACGAGAGGGGGTAAAGACCCTTAAAATAATCAGGATTTGTATTCTCGTATTCCAAGGCAACTACTATGCCCCGCCGTGATGACCTCCGGAAGATTCTACTGTTAGGCTCTGGCCCAATTGTGATTGGACAAGCCTGTGAGTTTGACTACTCTGGCACTCAAGCCTGTAAAGCGCTGCGAGAAGAAGGCTATGAAGTGGTTTTGGTCAACTCCAACCCTGCAACAATTATGACCGACCCAGAAACGGCCGATCGCACTTACATTGAGCCGTTAACTCCAGAATTGGTCGAAAAAGTCATTGAAAAAGAACGCCCTGATGCTCTCCTACCAACGATGGGAGGACAAACCGCCCTCAATCTCGCCGTTGCTTTAGCCAAAAATGGGGTGTTGGAAAAGTACGGCGTTGAGTTAATCGGCGCTAAACTACCAGCGATCGAAAAAGCCGAAGATCGAAAACTGTTTGGTGAAGCAATGGCAAGGATTGGGGTAGCTGTGTGTCCCAGCGATACAGCCGAATCTTTGGAAGAAGCCAAAGCTGTTGCCCGCCAGATTGGTACTTATCCCCTAATTATTCGTCCAGCTTTCACGATGGGTGGAAGTGGCGGCGGTATTGCTTACAACCAAGAAGAATTTGAAGAAATGGCACAGGTAGGTATAGATGCCAGCCCCGTTTCGCAAATTCTCATTGACCAGTCTTTACTCGGCTGGAAAGAATATGAACTCGAAGTAATGCGTGATTTGGCAGATAACGTGGTGATTATCTGCTCCATCGAAAACCTTGACCCTATGGGCATCCACACCGGAGACTCAATTACCGTCGCTCCCGCGCAAACCCTCACTGATAAAGAATATCAAAGGCTGCGGGATATGGCAATTAAAATCATCCGCGAGATCGGTGTGGAAACTGGCGGTTCTAATATTCAATTTGCCGTCAATCCGGTTAATGGGGATGTGGTTGTAATTGAGATGAACCCCCGCGTTTCCCGCAGTTCGGCTTTATCTTCCAAAGCCACGGGTTTTCCCATCGCCAAAATGGCCGCAAAATTGGCTGTGGGCTACACCTTGGATGAAATTAAAAATGACATCACCAAGAAAACTCCCGCGTCCTTTGAGCCGACAATTGACTATGTGGTGACAAAAATTCCCCGCTTCGCCTTTGAAAAATTCCCCGGATCTGATCCAGTACTGACAACCCAAATGAAATCTGTCGGGGAAGTAATGGCAATTGGGCGTACATTCAACGAATCCTTCCAAAAGGCGCTGCGATCGCTCGAAACCGGACGCGCTGGTTGGGGTTGCGACAAAGCCGAAAAATTACCCAGTGGTGAACAAATCCGCGCCCAACTGCGGACACCTAACCCCGATCGCATTTTCTCCGTGCGCCATGCCTTGCAACTAGGGATTACTGCTGAGGAAATCTACGAACTGACTGGTATTGATCCGTGGTTCCTAGATAAATTTCAGCAACTACTAGATGTTGAGAAATTTCTGAAGCGGACACCTTTGCAGCAGTTGACAAAAGAGCAACTTTATGAGGTGAAGCGGGACGGATATAGCGATCGCCAAATTGCCTATGCCACCAAAACCACCGAAGATGAAGTTCGCGCCTACCGCAAGTCACTAGGAATTATCCCAGTTTACAAAACCGTAGATACCTGCGCTGCTGAGTTTGAAGCGTTTACTCCCTACTATTATTCTACCTACGAAGAAGAAACAGAGGTTTTACCCGCAACCAAGCCAAAAGTATTGATTTTGGGTGGTGGCCCCAACCGGATTGGACAGGGAATTGAGTTTGATTATTGTTGTTGTCACGCCGCTTATGCTTTGAAGAAAGCGGGGTATGAGACGATTATGGTCAACTCTAACCCAGAGACGGTTTCGACCGACTACGATACCAGCGATCGCCTTTACTTTGAGCCTTTAACAAAAGAAGATGTTCTTAACATTATCGAAACTGAAAATCCAGTCGGGGTAATAATCCAGTTTGGCGGACAAACACCGCTAAAGTTGGCTATTCCTTTACAAGAGTTTCTTAACAATGACACTTCTGGACTCCTTACTAAAATTTGGGGTACATCGCCAGATTCCATCGACATGGCAGAAAACCGGGAGCGGTTTGAAAAGATTCTCCAAGAGTTGAATATTGCCCAACCGCCTAATGGTATTGCGCGGAGTTATGAAGACGCGCTGATTGTCGCCAAACGGATTGGCTATCCGGTGGTGGTGCGTCCCAGCTATGTGTTAGGGGGACGAGCGATGGAAATCGTCTATTCCGATTCTGAGTTGGAACGCTACATGAGCTTTGCGGTACTCATAGAACCAGAACATCCGATTTTGATTGATAAGTTTTTGGAAAATGCGATCGAAGTGGATGTAGATGCGATCGCCGATCATACCGGACGGGTGGTGATTGGTGGCATCATGGAACACATTGAGCAAGCGGGGATTCACTCAGGAGATTCCGCTTGTTCTTTACCTTCAATTTCTCTATCACCAGCAGTTCTCAATCAAATTCGCACATGGACGGTGCAGCTAGCGCAAGCGCTGTCAGTTGTGGGGTTGATGAATATCCAATTTGCCGTTGTCGGCGCAAGCAGTTATTCTCCCCAAGTTTACATTTTAGAAGCCAACCCCCGCGCTTCCCGCACAGTCCCATTTGTTTCTAAAGCAACGGGCATACAGTTGGCAAAACTAGCGTCCTTAATTATGTCGGGTAAAACTTTAGAGGAGCTACATTTTACCGAGGAAGTTATTCCGACACATATTGCTGTAAAAGAAGCAGTATTACCCTTTAATAAATTCCCCGGAACTGATACAATATTGGGCCCAGAAATGAGATCCACTGGTGAGGTGATGGGGATTGACAGCGACTTTGGCCGGGCCTTTGCCAAAGCAGAATTAGGTGCTGGGGAGCGTTTACCGCTAAGTGGAACTGTATTTGTATCAATGAGCGATCGCGATAAAGCTGCTGCCAGTGGTGTGGTGAAAGAGTTTATCGATTTGGGCTTTACAGTGATGGCTACCGTTGGTACACGGCGAGTTCTTCTCGAACAAGGGTTAAATATTCAATTAGTGTTAAAACTCCACGAAGGCCGTCCCCACGTCCTAGATGCAATCAAAAACCAGAAAATCCAACTTATTATCAACACACCTTCAGGAGAAGAAGCCCACACTGATGCTAGGTTAATTCGCCGCACAGCTTTAGCTTACAAAATTCCCATAATTACTACCATCGCGGGCGCGAAAGCTACCGTCGCCGCCATCCGTTCTTTACAAAATACGACTTTGGACGTAAAAACCATTCAAGAGTATTGCCCGATTGCGAGGGAGTAGGGAGTAGGGAGTTAGGAGTTAGGAGTTTGGAATTGGGGAGATGAGGGAGACAAGGAGAATAACCATTCCCCATTCCCCACTCCCCACTCCCCACAAAAATTAAGTAATTGTTATAAGAGAATGACTATAGTTCTCATTAGAGATACTTTAACAAATATGAGGAAAATTATTTGAACCTGAGAATTTCTTAAATTGACTTCTAGTCAGCCTGGAGAGAAAGGGCGACGTTGCCTGAACTGGAACAACCAGGAAATTTAATGTCGCCATCTAGCCAAAATATTCTCATAAATGTTACAATTGTTAATAAGGCTCCAATAAAAAAATGTTTAAGAAGCTACCATTTATCTAACTCTAGATACTTGTGAAAAGTAGGAAATAACTGTAACTTTTAGCAGTTAAGAAGCCTAAATTTGATTATTATGAGCAGCCGAGTTTCTCGGATGCGTAAGTTGCAAACCATACCATAGGTTCCCAGTCTGACTGGGTAGCACCCTAAAAAAGCATCTATCCCTTAATGACCCTACCGCCAAACCCATCATTACCAAAGAGTAGCGCCATGAAGACCGCTCAGACAGCCACAGACCTCGTGCGGACTTACCTGCGTGAGATTGGCCGTGTGCCACTCTTAACACACGAGGAAGAGATTTTCTATGGTAAACAGGTGCAACGTTCCTGCGCTTTGCACGAATCAAGGGAATCTCTTGCCACCCAGCTAGGTCGTCAACCGACTTTAGAAGAGTGGGCCAAAACGACAAAGCTAGAACCAGCAGAGTTGAACGAAGCGATCGCTGATGGTGAGATTGCCAAGCGTAAGATGGTAGAAGCCAATTTGCGGCTGGTAGTCTCCGTTGCCAAAAAGTACATAAAGCGCAACGTCGATTTACTGGACTTGATCCAAGAAGGTAGTATTGGTATGCAACGGGGCGTGGAAAAGTTTGACCCTACCAAAGGGTATAGATTTTCTACTTATGCCTATTGGTGGATTCGGCAAGCTATCACCCGTGCTATTGCCGAAAAAGCCCGCACGATTCGGCTGCCTATCCATATCACTGAAAAATTAAATAAGATTAAAAAGGCACAGCGTCAATTGTCTCAAAAATTGGGACGCGCTCCGACAGCTGGGGAGCTAGCTGAAGAATTAGAATTGACCCCCAAACAAGTGCGAGAGTATCTAGAAAAGGCGCGTTTGCCCCTTTCCTTAGATTTGCGGCTGGGTGATAATTACGACACCGAACTTGGAGAAATGCTGGAAGATCCAGGAGCATCTCCAGAAGAGTTTGTCATGCAATCTTCCCTATCTTATGACTTAGATCGCCTGATGGGTGACCTCACGCCACAACAGAAGGAAGTGATTACGCTGCGCTTTGGCTTAACTGATGGGCAAGCCCTGACGCTGGCTAGAATTGGTGAAATTTTGAACATCAGCCGAGAACGAGTCCGGCAAATTGAGCGGGAAGCTTTAACTAAACTTCGCAAGTCTAAAGCCAATATGGGTGAATATTTGGCAAGTTAGTCATTAGTCATTAGTCCTTTGTTGTGAGTTATTTACAAAGGACTAATGACCAGAAATAAAAAGGTAGAGAGCAAGTAAATTTATTTATGGAAAATAAAAAATATGTATGTAGTGACACGCAGTGCAAGAAATACTACGTAAGTTGATTCAGAGCAACTAAATTTATTTATGGGGTTGGTAAATTTTTGACTTTTGACTTTTGACTTTTGACTTCCCCGTTCGCGCAGCGTCCCGTAGGGAAGGGGCTGACCAATGGGTGAGAAAATACGCTGACTTTGGTACGGTTACGCCTACTTCCACTCTTACGCTAGCTTGTTACATTAGTTGACAGGAAGACGAAATAGCTAGCTAAGTCTAATCCAAAACAGACATTTAATCTTCAAACACAAGCACCGCAGCTAGTAGTGGAGTTAAGGAGCTAAAAAATGAATAACCCATCCAATCGTGTCTCAGAATTTTTCAATAGCGAATCGGAAACTAGCGATTTGCTATGGCAGTATGTTAAATCTTTGAGTCCTGAAACAGTTACCCAACTATCTAAACCCACATCTGCCGAAGTTTTTCAGGTGATGGAACGGAATATTACAGGACTATTGGGTAATTTACCTTCAGAAAGCTTTGGCGTTACTGTAACTACCAGTCGAGAAAGTCTGGGTCGGCTTCTGGCTTCTGCTATGATTAGTGGTTATTTCTTGCGTAACGCTGAACAGAGAATGGATTTTGAAATCGCTCTACAAGGATCTGAAACCAACAGCAGCGAAATTGACTAGAAATGTAATGGTAAATTCAATATTGTTGTTGGGTTTATAGCTAGTCACATTCATAGTGATATAAATTTAAAATAAGCCTCTGCGAAATCTTTGCTCCTAATTCCCAATCATGCATCAGCTAAATATTTCTAAAATATCCAAAACAGTGACGAATTAAGGTTTAAATTTAAACGCAGAGGAACGCGGAGGTTGGCGCAGAGTAGCGCGAAGTTTTTGGATTTGCTTATCTGTGAACCTCCTATAGTTTGGTGATTAGTTCAACTAGAGGCGTATTGCTAAATGATTAATACACATTTGTGGATAAAGAAATAGGGCTAGACGACCTTTGCAATAAATCTAAACTCGGCAGAGTTCAAAGTAGTCTGCGGAGTTTTGTTATTAGAAGTTAGTATCCCTCGTCATCCCGTATTAACTGCTCTAGAGTATCTACCCATACGTTTTTTTCACTGCCTTTGGCTCAATTACAGCAGATTGCAAGTTGGTGAGGTACAGATAATTGTAAGGGCATGGCAGTGCCATGCCCCTACTTCCGTACCTCATTTACCTGAAATACGCTGTATTTTTAATACTTGCTTAAAATCTTTGATTTCTTCTTCAAAGTTTTTGACTAACAATAAATTTTTCCCATAGGCAACTATAGAAGCTGCAAGTTTTTAAATGCTTGAATTAAAAAAACTTATTGATAAATAGTACATAAGGGACTTCCAAGTAAAAAAATATTCCATTGCTATTGTTCACTGTTGACCGTTGACGGTTCACGAGTTTTCAGTCAACAGTCAACAGTCAACAGTCAACGACTTGAATGTGGAATAATTTATTTTTTGGAGTTCCCTAAATGTACCATTAGCAAAAGTAGTTCATCATCTCCCCAATTAACCATGAGTGAAACCAGTTCTTTCCCACCCCATAAAATTATTGGTGTTGGAGTAATTTGGAACGATCAAGAGCAAATTTTAATCGATCGCCGTCGTCCAGAAGGAGCAATGGGTGGTTTGTGGGAATTTCCTGGTGGTAAAATTGAGCCTGGTGAAACTATCCGAGAGTGTATTCAACGAGAAATTTCTGAAGAACTGGGAATAGTAATTGAAGTAGGAGAGCATCTGATTACTATTGATCACACCTATACAGACTTGCGCGTTACCCTCACAGTACATCACTGCCGCCATGTTACAGGTATTCCCCAACCGTTGGAATCTGATGAAATTCGCTGGGTAACCTTGGAAGAACTGGAGGAGTTTACTTTTCCTAAAGCAAATATTCAAATTATTGCTGCCTTAAAAGGGAGTGGGGAGTGGGGAGTGGGGAGATGAGGGAGATGAGGGAGATGAGGGAGCAGGGGAAGAAGAATTATTAATATATCAATGCCCAATGCCCAATGCCCAATGCCCAATACCGTAACAATCTATTAATTGCATCAGGTTGAGTCCCGCAATTTTCTACAATAAGCGGAGGGACTTTGATTAAAAGTGTAAATAAATAAATGCCTAAAACCGTTGCCGATGTGATGAGCCGCGATCCTATTGTCGTTCGGGTGGAAACTCCACTGAAGGAAGCTATCCAAATTCTCGCAGAACGCCACATCAGTGGACTACCTGTTGTGGATGATGTCGGTAAATTGGTGGGTATTATATCAGAAACTGATTTGATGTGGCAAGAAACTGGTGTTACTCCACCTGCGTACATCATGTTTCTTGATAGCGTTATCTATTTAAAAAATCCTGCTACTTATGAACGTGATTTGCACAAGGCTTTAGGGCAAACCGTTGGGGAGGTGATGAGTAAAAACCCGATCGCTATTTCCCCTGATAAAACTTTAAGCCAAGCCGCTACGATTATGCACGATCGCAGCGTTCACCGCTTGCCAGTACTTGACGGCACGAATCAAGTAATTGGTATCCTGACTCGTGGTGATATTATTCGGGCAATGGCAGCAAGTCAAGATTAATCATTTGTCATTTGTCATTTGTCAAGAGTTTTTTGACTGTTGACTCATGACTATTTTTTACACCTTTGAAAATCAGGATAACTAAATGAGTATTACTCCAGAGTCTGTTCAGCAATTGCTCAGTTCTGAGAATTTAGGCGATCGCTTACGTGCAGTAAATCAAATCCGCGAACTGGAACCTGCGATCGCCTTTGAATTAATTCAAAGTGCTATTGGCGATCCCAATTCCCGTGTGCGGTACTCGGCGGTGAGTCAAATGGATACACTCGGAACACAAGATTTACAGTTATCTTTGGATATCTTGCGCGATCGCTTGCTTCATGACTCCGAAGTAGATGTCCAAGCAGCAGCAGCAGACTGTTTGGGCGCTTTGAAGTTACATGAAGCTTTTGAAGACTTGCAACACCTTTACCATACAACCACTGAATGGCTAATACAATTCAGTATTATCGCCACATTAGGAGAGTTGGGCGATCCACGAGCCTTTGAACTACTCAAAGAGGCACTTTCATCAGAAAACGAATTAGTCCAAACTGCTGCTATTAGTTCTTTAGGTGACTTGGGAGATTTACAAGCAGTTCCTTTGTTGGCTCCCTATGCTACCAATCCAGATTGGCAAATTCGTTACAGAGTTGTACAAGCCTTGGCCCGTTTGGGTAGTGCAGAAGCTAAATCTATATTAGAAACTCTAGCTAATGATGAAATGGAAGCGATCGCAACTGAAGCAAAACAATCTTTGCAATCAGTTTAAGTCTATTTCAGGTTAAATAAATTCACCTTTAATATAGATTCGTCTGACCGGATAAAAAAATTCGACCTGGTTGGGAAAATTTTGTATTCCAACCAAATCGAATTGATAAATTAGAGTTACTTTTAGTTGCTAAAAGTAACTTTTTTATATTTAGAATTAGGTCTATTGAGCGAAACTTTTGCGTCGGCGAGACATAGCCATTACTGCACCTACTGCACCCAAGCCTAATAATGCAGCTGGTTCGGGAACTGTACTTACCGCAAGACCTGTAAAGGTTGCATCAAACGTTTTACCACTATTGTAAGTTCCTTCTGCATCAGTATCTTGAGTAACAAAAGTGATGTATCCCTCTGCATTGGTTTTGTTACCAGCTCCATCATCAAAGAATCCAAGGTAATTCACTCTTACATTTGTTCCTGCACTCTGTATAGAGAATGTCGGGGTATTGAAAGCTGTCAAACGAAATGTATTTGCTCCATCTGTGAGAGTGCCAGGGGTTGCAAATACACCTAAGTCAAGAAAAAGAGAACCAGCTGCTAAAGGGTTAGTTGTAACGTTAAATATGCTAGCTGCGTTGAATGCTGTAAAATGTCCACTTCGTAATGATAGTGAGGCTAAACCAGGGCTAGGGTCAAATTTTAAGGATGTTTTGGACACTGTAACCGTAGTAGCAGGAAACCCAGCACTACCGTAATTAAAACCGCCATTGAGTGCAGCAGCTTGTGCTGAACCAGTAGATGTAAACAACCCAGCAGTAGCTAAAGGAATTGCAGCAGTAATGGCTAGAGTTGCATTTAGTAATCTAGATTTTAAATTAATCATTATAGTTTTAGGCTCCTAGTAATAACTTTAAATCAGAGCAATTGCTTTACTTTTAAGGGAACTCCAAAAAATAAATTATTCCACATTCAAGTCGTTGACTGTTGACTGTTGACTGTTGACTGAAAACTCGTGAACCGTCAACGGTCAACAGTGAACAATAGCAATGGAATATTTTTTTACTTGGAAGTCCCTAATCTCAGTAATTTATGGAAAATACTGTCAGTGAAAGCAAAACTTGCGTGATGTATTTCTTATCTCCATAAAATCACATAGACTTAGAGCCTGCAATATTTACTGAGTGGTCTTCATCGCATCTTTAAGCCATTACTATCCTTCATGAAATTTTAATTTCTTATATATGTGTACTTCGTATATTTCAGACTCCATAAGCTTTAAATTGTTGGCGATCGCTCTGGCTTTAAGAAAGACTGTTTACATAGTCTCAACAAAACAGTAATTTTATATACTTAGAATTACTCAACCATATTTTAGATAAATGGAGTATGCACTGGATCTTCTATAATGTCTCTAGTTACAAATACTTAGTTAAACGGTTGCTCTTGTAGAATCAAGGAGAGGAACTTCTGTGTTTGTTTACTATGGATCAATACAGTTCAGTTAAGGATTTTGGGTACTGATTTTAAACCTGTAGAGACGAGAAATTTCGCGTCTTTACCAAGATTTTTGGGCTTAACTGAACGGTATTGTACTATGGATAGTCTTTTATCAAATTGCATGTTTGTAATAAATAGCTAACTGCTAGCTATTTATTACTCTTCTCAAATATGCTAGACCTTTGGAATTGCTAAGAGCCAAATACCTGCGGCCAAGTTGTCACAACGAAAACTACAACTGCGGCGATCGCTAACAGCCCTTGAATCAAATTTCCAACCAAAGAGCCGACTACAATTCCTATACCCGCTTTAATCGCCAATCCGAATTCACGTCGGTAAAGATACTCACCGATAATTGCTCCCAAAAGCGGGCCTAGTAAAATTCCTAACAGTGGCCCACCAAAAGGCAATGTTGGCAATAATCCCAAAAAACCCACCACCAAACCGACAATTGCGCCAATTTGCCCCCACTTGCTAGCTCCAGCTTGTTTTGCTCCCACATAACTAGCTAAAAAATCCACTCCAATACTGAGCAGTAAAACTATAACCGTCACAATTAAGGGAATCTTGATAGCCGCAAAAGAACTACTAACGATTCCCCAGACGATAATTGCAATTAAAATTAAGCTGCTACCAGGAATGGCAGGAACTACAGCACCAATGATACCCACAAGCATTACAGCCAGTAATAGCCAATAAATAATTTGCATAAATAGAATTGTAAATTTCTAAATTTCCGAGTAAGTAATAGGGTCTACTGCATATTGTATCTGGGTAAGATGATGATAAATAGTAAACAAACCGCAAGTAAGGCGCTTGCTGTTCAGTTTACCGTAAATAAAGCTGATTAAAGGCTGAAAAAATCCGATAATTATTTGTTGAGAGAGATTATTATTTCTTTATACTTAGGGAACTCCAAAAAATAAATTATTCCACATTCAAGTCGTTGACTGTTGACTGTTGACTGTTGACTGTTGACTGTTGACTGTTGACTGTTGACTGAAAACTCGTGAACCGTCAACGGTCAACAGTGAACAATAGCAATGGAATATTTTTTTACTTGGAAGTCCCTTAAGTATTGTCTTAAGTTAATTAATCCTATAGTATCAAGCTGAAGTGGTGTTTTTTAACTTTGCTGTACTAGACTAATGAATTCGGTTTTTGGCATCAATAGAACACAATAAGTTTGCTTTCCTACCTTGCTTTTAGATTTTTTGAATGCATAGTTAAGTTTTGCATTTAATTTTTCACAAAAACTGCTCTCTTTAAAGATGGTTTACCAACTTATCGAAAGATTCCTTCCAACGAAATTTTAAGTTGCAGCTAAATATGCAGAGTAAATTACACGTTTTCGCAAAGTTGTTACTATGAAAATTTTAACTGGTCTGATTTCCAGCTTGACGCTACTGAGTTTAAATGTTGTGGGTTTATCTCAGGTACAGGCTAATTTTAGATTTTGGATTGCTGATTTTAAATTAAATTCTAAACTAGCTAATCACCTAAGAGCCAAGAGTAACGGCTAATTTATCAGCAATTCCGGCAATCCAGTTTTCATCTTGTTTGGTGTAGCTGCGAGGAGCATTCGCGCCCAAAATTAGAGCGCCTTGGTTTCCAATAGGTTGACAAATTACACCTTGAGTATTCTCTGGTAAATAATCAAATTCAAATCTACCTGGATATACTTTTAGCGCAACTAGATAAATCGGCTTTTGTTTTTCGAGTACCTGTTTTAAGATTACTCCTGGTACAACCTCAGATTTAGTACTCAGAATCCCGCGACGCAACAAAACTTTACCTTGATAATAAACCACCAGCGATCGCGTGACTGTATTAGTCAATAATAAATGAGATGCCCAAGCTAGCTCTGTTTTCACGGCTTCAGGTAAATCTGCTGCTAGTACAAAACCAACTTCACCAATTAGTTCTACAGTATCAGGCGATCGCGGCTGAACTTGCTGCCAAATTAAACCCGTCAAAATTAACACCGCACTCAAAATCACACCCATCACATCACCACGCGATTGAGATTGGGTTAGTTCCGGTGTTAATAAACGGTTAATCAGCAAAAGTACAGCGCCTAGCCCACCTACGACAATGGGTAGACGCCGCAAAACTCGATTAGGATCAGGTTTTGTCATTGGTCATTGGTCATTGGTCATTGGTCATTGGTCATTGGTCAACTGTCAACTGTCAACTGTCAACTGTCAACTGTCAACTGTCAACTATCCACTCCCTCACTCCTCCCCTTGTTCAATAATTCGCTGGAAAAGATAACCAGTACCTCGTGCTGTAAGAATCAATTCTGGATTGCTAGGATCATCTTCTAACTTTGCCCGCAAACGGGATATATGTACATCCACTACGCGGGTATCAACATGGCGCTCTGGTGTATAACCCCAAACCTCCTGCAAAATTTCTGAACGAGAAAAAGGTTCTCCAGAGCGACTAACTACCAACTCTAACAAGCTGAACTCCATACCCGTCAATCGAATCCGCTCATCGCCTTTGTAGACTTGTCGCTTATTCGTATCGATTTTAATGTTAGCGACATGGATTACGCCAGAACTGGGAATGCCAGATCCACCGGTTTTATCTACCCGCCGCAACACCGAGCGAATTCGAGCTTCTAGCTCTTTGGGGGAAAATGGTTTAACTACGTAGTCATCAGCACCCAATTCTAGACCGGTGATGCGATCGGCCACGTCCCCCAAGGCTGTTAGCATAATAATCGGGACATCTGATTCTTTTCGTAATTCTTGACATACACCATAGCCGTCTAGCTTTGGCATCATTACATCTAAAACTACCAGGTCAGGATCAGTTTTGCGGAAAATATCTAATGCTTCTTCCCCATCGCCAGCCGTCACTACATCGTAGCCAATCATCGAAAGGCGCGTTTCCAAAATCCGGCGAATGCTGGCTTCGTCGTCTACCACCAAGATTTTTTCTTTATGGCTTTCCAAGTTTCTCAACGCTCCTTCACTAAAAATTTACATGATTAATTTTTAATACCATAATATTAAGATATCATTCCATCAATTGATTTGGAAAAAGCTCTAAATACTACTATTATTGGATTTTAGTTTTTTTCAAGAATTAAGTAAATATTAAGATTATTTAATAAGATTTAAGAATGGCAAAGCCAAAAACCTTTTTTGTGTGTAATGAATGTGGAGCAGAATCGCCCCAGTGGTTTGGTAAATGTCCAGGTTGCGGCACTTACAACTCTCTAGAAGAACAGATCACTATTCAATCCTCAGTAGATGTACCCAGTCGAGGGGGAGTGAGTGGTTGGCAATCAACTCAAAGTAATGGCAAATCTCACGCTAAACCAGCTAAAGCGCGAGCCTCCTTAACATTTGACCAAATTACCGATCGCCAAATTGCCCGATGGGAGTCTGGTTATGAAGAATTGGATCGGGTGCTTGGGGGTGGGGTTGTCCCTGGCTCGATGGTACTGATTGGCGGCGATCCGGGTATTGGTAAATCGACTTTATTACTGCAAGTATCTAATCAATTAGCACAGAAATACCGCATCCTTTACGTAACTGGTGAAGAATCGGGACAGCAGGTAAAATTACGAGCTTCCCGTTTAGGAGTATCAAAAACCCTAAGTGTGCTTAATGAGGAGGATGTTAAGGTAGTAGTAGATCCTACACTTCCTATAGACCCTGACAGTATAGGTGCAGATTTATATGTACTGCCAGAAACAGATTTAGAAGAGATTTTACGGGAAATAGATTCTCTCAAGCCAAACGTGGCGGTGATTGATAGTATCCAAACAGTATTTTTTCCGGCGTTGACTTCTGCACCCGGTTCAGTAGCTCAGGTACGGGAATGTACGGCAGCATTGATGAAGGTGGCGAAGCACGAAGATGTCACTATGCTGATTGTCGGACACGTCACCAAAGAAGGAGCGATCGCCGGGCCAAAAGTTTTAGAACATTTAGTTGATACAGTGTTGTATTTTGAAGGCGATCGCTTTGCCTCCCATCGGTTATTACGGACAGTAAAAAACCGTTTTGGTGCAACTCACGAAATCGGCATTTTTGAAATGGTGGCTGAGGGACTACGGGAAGTCTCCAATCCCTCAGAGCTATTTTTAGGCAACCGTGATGATCCCGCACCCGGTACGGCAATTGTGGTTGCTTGCGAAGGTACTCGCCCCATCGTTGTAGAGTTGCAAGCTTTGGTGAGTCCCACCAGCTACCCCTCACCCCGGCGGGCTGGAACTGGCGTAGACTACAACCGCCTAGTGCAAATTCTCGCCGTCTTAGAAAAACGGGTGGGAATTCCCATGTCCAAGTTAGATTCTTACGTTGCTTCTGCGGGTGGGTTGAATGTAGAAGAACCGGCGGTAGATTTGGGAATTGCGATCGCGATCGTAGCCAGTTTCCGCGATCGCATCGTCGATCCCGGTACAGTATTAATCGGTGAAGTTGGATTAGGCGGACAAGTGCGATCGGTTTCCCAAATGGAACTGCGGTTAAAAGAAGCTGCTAAGTTGGGATTTAAAAGAGCGATCGTGCCAAAAGGAACAAAATTCCCCGACTTGAATATTGAAATATTACCCGTCTCTAAAGTTATAGATGCAATTATCGCCGCCATCCCGCATCAAGAATTGACAGCCGACGATTTAGAACCCGATGAAGATGAGTAAGGATAACGGGGAAGATGAGGGAGATCAGAGAGATGAGGGAGAATAACTCCAAACTCCTAACTCCAAACTCCTAACTCCAAACTCCTAACTCCAAACTCCTAACTCCAAACTCCTAACTCCAAACTCCTAACTCCAAACTCCAAACTCCTAACTCCAAACTCCTAACTCCAAACTCCAAACTCCTAACTCAACAGTCCCTTTTACACCCCAAAGGAAAACCCGCCATGACAACCCTCACCCAAGGCTACCAAATCACTTGGGAAAAACTACCCGATGATTACAAACTACCAGACGATCCAGTGGACAACATCAACCAACCAGCCTTAGCTGCTGCACTCACAGAAAGCCTACAATTAGCCGGAAAAATTTCAGCTAACGCCCTAACAACAACTAATTACGGCATTTGTGCCACTTTAAACAACAAAATGGTCATTAAAGCCCCTGATTGGGCTTTCATTGCCAAAATTAATGTTAGTAGAGAAGAAGTAATACGCAGTTACACCCCTCAATTACAGGGTGACATTCCCGTAATTGTGATGGAATTTGTTTCCGATACACAGGAGACAGAGTATTCTATCAAAGCGACATATCCCCCAGGAAAATGGTTTTTCTACGAGCGCATTTTAAAAGTACCAAACTACATCATCTTTGAACCAGATAGCGGTAGTTTCGAGATGTATCGCCTAGAAAGCACAGAACAGTACATTTTGCAAGAGCCTGATGAAAATCAACGCTATTGGATAGCAGAAATGAATCTTTACCTTGGAGTGTCGCAAGGTACTCGTGAAAACCGCACAGGAAAGTGGTTACGGTGGTGGGATGAACAAGGAAACCTTTTGCCTTGGGGTTCCGAGTTAGCCCAACAGGAACGCCAACGCGCCGAACAGGAACGCCAACGCGCCGAACAAGAACGCCAACGTGCTCAACGACTAGCAGCACAATTGCGGGCGGCAGGAATTGAGCCAGAAGATTAGACTTCCTGTAAATAATTTAGGTTTGCTAGATTAGCGAAAAATTTGCTAAATCTAGCATTTTTTTTAGAAATATGAAATCTTAAATAATACCAATTACAGCCAAAAGTTGAGAGTATTTTTGTTAATTAATATTGCTAATATTACCAAAACTCAGGCTAATTTATTCCCGTTAAAACTTGAAAATTATTAATAATAATTTTCAAGTTTGCAGTTGATAGGTATAATTTGATACTTTAATATAAAGACATGATAAAGGCGATCGCCCAATCCCGGAAAGAAGAATGCGATCGCCCTTATCTAGCCCCTTTATCAGGAGACAAATACAATGATGGCACAATTACAAAAGTCTGCCCAATCACAGTTAAAGCAATACCTGGGTGAAAATTTAGATACACCCACCCACAAGGAATCAACTGCACAGCCATTTCCCAACAGAGAACCGATTAAGCATCTACTGATTGGTTCTCCCAAAGCCGTTAGCAGTACAATTCACTACTTGCAGGTAATTGGCTATGCCAGTGTAGGAGATTGGAGTCCACTGCTACCAACCGCCAACCCAGGAGAGGTAATGAGTATTTTAAGCCGTCAAATTTTAACGCAATAACCCCTATCTAACTTAGATCCCCGACTTTTCAAAAAAGTCGGGGATCTGAACAGTGCAAGGTTTCTATTTTTCTTGTCGTGGATCTTCAGAGGGAGGATGAAAACCTCCTTTTATCCAAAGTTGCCGGGATTTTTGAATGAAGCGATGGTACAACATAGCTAAGAGTCGCACATCGTAAAGATATTTATAGAATTTTTACTTGATACAATATCTTTAGAGAAACACATATCATAAATTGTATCGTGCTGACTATGACAACCGTAATTGCTAGACCTTCATCCTTGATTGGCAGTATCAGAATAGAAAAGCTGGATAAATTTAACCTATTCAAATTTAATGATGAACTGCAAGCACGGATGGAAGAACTTTTAGAACGCAAAAAAGCTGATTTACTAACTCCAGAAGAAGCGATCGCACTTGAAGAAATTGGAGAACTAGATAGAATTTTCACCCATATCAACGCGATGCTAGTAGCTCAACACAATGATTGATGATGCTACTAAAGAAATTGTCCGTAAACGCGCCAATTATTTGTGTGAGTATTGCCATTCTCCCGAACGTATTTCCACAACCAGATTTACAGTAGACCATTTGATACCAAAATCTAGATGACTCCATTCAGAGTGCGCGGGGTTTTTGGGTTCAAGCTAGCTTACATCCTCCTAATGAAGATCCCCGACTTACTTAGTCGCTACGATTCTCTTTATCTATAGCGGTTCTCGTTTGTATACAATACACTTTGACCTCACTTCCATTCCTCTCTCGTAAAAGGAAAGAGCCTTTGAATCTTACTCCCCTTCCCTTGTAGGGAAGGGGCTGGGGGTTAGGTCTGTATTCAACTCAACCGAGAAGCCCTACAAACCCTATTGCTCTTTAACCTACAACTGTTTAGTTCTAAACACAAACTTTCCGGCTTCAAACGAAAACATTCTCACTTCAAACCAAAAACTTCTCGTTTTCAACCAGAACATTCTCACTTCAAACCAAACACTTCTCGTTTTCAACCAGAACATTCTCACTTCAAACCAAACACTTCTCGTTTAAAACCAAAACATTCTCACTTGAAACGAAAACGTTCTTATTTGAAACAAGAACGTTCTTGCTGACAACAGCAAAAATTGAGCTTCTGACTGGGAGTTTTTCACTTGAAACAGAAACACCCAAGCCCAGAAGCTCAAAGTTTTAGGTTTTTAGGTAGAAGCGTTGAGTTAAGGTCAATACAGTTCAGTTAAGGATTTGTGGTACTGATTTTAAACCTGTAGAGACGCGAAATTTCGCGTCTTTACCAAGGTTTTTGGGCTTAACTGAACGGTATTGGAGTTAAGGTGAATTCTGATGAAAAAATACCTAATGTTGACGAGTTTCGACTTCGCTCAACTCTCAATCACTCTGTTGGTTGAGCGAAGTCGAAACCAATGCCTACGGTAATTTTATTGCTAGAAATTACCTAATTTCTCGACTTATGAAGTTTGTGGTTGCACTTTTTTAGCTTTCCGGGCAAATCTGCGTCCTAAATCATCAATCATTGACTCTAAACCCGCGCCTTTACCACTGACTTTCGCATAGTTGTATACCATCAACCCCGCCGCATAAGCTTCGCTACCAACAGCCACAGAAGTATCATCCACCAGTTCTTGCAGTTGCGTCAACGACAACAAAATGGGATACAGGGCTTCAAATAATTCGATATCTTGGCGCATTTCATTCAAGTCAAAAGAACGAGGTAAGAAGTCAGGGTTTTGTGTGCCGATTTCCAACGCCTTACTCACAAACGCCCGACTCTTATCCCCCAGCTTGGGTAAAGCTTTACGCTCCTCGGTTGTCAAATCAATCAAGAACGGTAACTTTTCGCGGATAGTAGTAATAGCTTGCATCACGGCTTCCCTATCTGCGGAGGAAAGTTTTGCACTGACTTTATTATCTGCCATTTTTCATACGCCCTTAATGGTACTAAATTTCAGTATTCCCCAAGTAATTTAGAAAGTAATAGTTATTTATAAGCAATTAAGAAAAAATTTTTATACCTTTCAATAAGTGATATCTCGCTAATTAGCAACCTTGAGAAAGTTTCACCATTAGAGTCCAGTAGCATTTGATCCAAGGAAGTCAAACATTTAGAGATAATAGTAGCAGAAGCGATCTCAAAATTTGGTGTTAGCAGAGCGGTGCGCTAGCACTTCGCAGCTAGTTGTGAAATAACATTATTACTTCTATAGGAATCCTGTTTGATTGCGTGAAAAAACTCAGTACACATCTATTCGCTTCTGTTCCCCGTTCCCTGTTCCCTTTTAGAAGCTGTGAATTTAGCATAATCAGTACGGTAGAGCCATAAAATTAATAGCCGAAAAATATCAAACCCAATTTTTATTATGACTTCTTCTCCACATTACATCCCTCAATCTGACCCGCCGCTTCCTCCTTGGGAAACGCTACCAACGATGTATGATTTACCAAGTGACAACCCAGAGGAACCAGGCTTGCCAGACGATTTTCACTTTTTACAACCCTTACTTTTATATTTAACTTTTCAGCCCATTAACTGGAATCCCGAACTAGTTTACAGTGCGGCTGACCTTAATCTCTACTATGATTTACAGCATCCTTTATGGTATAAGCGCCCAGATTGGTTTGGTGTCGTAGGTGTAGGAAAATTATACAAAGGGCAGGATTTACGCTTAAGTTATGTAACTTGGCAAGAACCAGCAAATCCCTTTGTGGTTGTTGAGTTATTATCTCCAGGTACGGAAGACGAAGATTTAGGCACAAGAAGAGAAAGTGCAGCAGATAAACCTCCTAGTAAATGGGAAGTTTATGAGCGAATTTTGCGGATTCCTTACTATGTTGTTTTTAGTCGCTATACTAATGAACTTCGGGCTTTTCAGTTAGTCGGCGGTCACTATGAACCGATGAACTTGACTAATGGATATCTATTAATGCCAGAGATAGATTTAAGTTTAGGCTTATGGCAAGGTTCATTTCGAGATATTGAAAGGTTGTGGTTGAGGTGGTTCACTTTGACAGGAGAATTAATTCCCGCACCCACAGAGGAAGCTGTTGCTGCAACTGAACGAGCTATTATTGCTGAACAAGAAGCTACAGAAGCTAAACAAGAAGCTACAGA
Organism: Nostoc sphaeroides; assembly: GCF_003443655.1. Classification (NCBI taxonomy): domain Bacteria; kingdom Bacillati; phylum Cyanobacteriota; class Cyanophyceae; order Nostocales; family Nostocaceae; genus Nostoc; species Nostoc sphaeroides. The sequence goes on along the minus strand of NZ_CP031941.1, from coordinate 4,780,560 downwards.
AGCTAGACAAGAAGCTGCTCAAGCTAAACGAAAAGCAGAACAATTAGCAGAACGTTTGCGTCAATTAGGCGTGAATCCTGATGAACTAGATGAATTATTGTAGCTTCACGAGTCTTTTCTGATACGCAGCATAATTTTCTGCTGTTGAGAATCACTTGTAATGAAAACTTTGATAGCCGATGCCGAAACAGCTATCTCTTAACGATATTAGCTCTCAGAAAGATTAATTTTTGAGAGCGATGTCTACGACGAGCTGCGCTAACGCATATTCATCACTTGAAATACATACAGCAGATTTCAGGTAAATGAAGTACATATATAAAACCCAAAACCTTGTAGAGACGTAGCTTTTCTTCGTCTCTACGTGTATTCGATTAGAGCGCAATCTGCTGTATAATAATTTTTTCGGGAAGTCTATAGCAACCTCAGTTTTTCTGAGAAACTATGATATCACGCTATATCCTTATTTAGTGTTCCAAAGCTCAGTGCCAATTGAGTTACTAGAGGTAAAATGTGGTTCATCTGCGAATCTAAAAAGCGATGCCCACACCAGTCGCAGAGATTACCGCAGACACTGGTTATATTCCGGCTGCTAAAATACGTAAGTGTGAGTAGTATGAGCGAACTACTCAGGTAAAAATTGTCTATTTGGTCACACAAGACCGTCAATAGATTGTAGAAGAGTCTATTTCTTTGTCTTGACAGTGATGCTAATTTAGGGATGTTATAAGCCAATATCAGCTAGAGTTTCTGACTTTCAGCAAACTGAATAATTTATCAATAATAAAATCGCAAGGAGTGCGATGAGATGTCACAGTCCCACACCACAAGACCAGAAATAGCTGCTGGAACTCTAATCGATAACCGCTATATTATTCAAAAACTTCTGGGACAGGGAGGATTGGGGCGAACTTACTTGGCCTTTGACACTCGTCGGTTTAATGAAGCTTGTGTTCTCAAGGAATTTGCACCCATTGGCACAGGGGAGAGTGGACTGGAACAATATCGCAACTTATTTAAAAGAGAGGCAAAAATTCTTCATCAATTGCAACATCCTCAAATTCCCAAATTTTTGGCTTGCTTTGAAGGAGATGGTCGGTTATTCCTAGTACAAGAGTATGTTGACGGTAAAACATATTCTAGGCTGCTGGGAGAACTTCAACGTCAAGGAAGAAACTTTTCCCAAGAAGAAGTTATAGAGTGGCTAAAGAATCTGCTGCCTGTTTTGGAATATATTCACCAGCACAACATCATTCATCGAGATATTTCGCCTGATAACATAATGTTACCTGATGGCAAGGATCTGCCAGTGCTGATTGATTTCGGTGTAGGCAAGCAAATTGCTGACATGAATGAAGGGAGAAGTTCTAACCACCAGGTGACTTTTGTTGGCAAAATGTCCCTTGTCGGCAAAGTGGGGTATGCTCCCCGCGAACAGATTAGCTTGGGTTTATGTTCCCCCTCTAGTGACCTTTATGCTTTGGGGGTAACAGCTATTGTACTACTTACAGGTAGAGATCCATCTTTACTAATGGATCAATATTCCTTAGAGTGGAACTGGCGTTATTATACCTATGTTACTGATGGGTTCGCTCAAGTACTCGATCAAATGTTGGCAGATAGACCTAACAAGCGATACCAAACAGCTAGGGAAGTTCTTATTGATTTAGAGCGGATTAGAGAACCAGAAGTGGTAATGTCTCCTGCAATCATGCTGGATGATTTGCCCCCCACCGTATTTAATCCTGAATTTCAGGCTATGTCGCCAATATCGCCGTCATACAACCAAGCTGGGGAAACAATTTTTAGTTCACCTACTTCACCGACTATTCCGCAAAATGGGCGAATTAAAGAACACCAACCTTCGCTCCAACGATCATTTCTTAAACATTGTCAGCAAGAGTTAGCTTACCACATCGGGCCAATGGCAAATCTAGTTATGGAAGAAATCTTAGCTGAAAATCCTTACATTTCACCCGACCAATTTATTGAACTCATAGCCAGGGAAATTCCTGACTTTCAAGCAGCTTTGGAATTCAAAAAAAGCTTATTCTTATAAATATTTAGACCACCGTTCATTTAGAGATAATTTTTAATTTTTAACTAATTCTCAAAGTTTAAGTTGCATAGCAACTAAGCGCAGCCAGTTTTGTGGCTGAGTCTAAATATCTGTTCCACAACTGAATTACAAATTATGTTAGCTTCGCGTACTGTCTCTTAGAGAAGCATTACCGATAGCGCACCGTCGGAACGAGCGTCATTACGAATTACGAATTACGAATTACGAATTATTTTAGTCCCCTATACTTCCCTGAGTGCGTTTGATTCTTTTCATTGCCATTTCTAAACTTAACTGCATCCGTTTAAAGGCTTTAGCTAAATTACCGATTTCATCATTAGACATCTGCTCGAATTCAACATCCATGTGTCCAGTACTAACTTCTTCGGCGATGCGAGTCATGCGTTTGAGAGGCATAACAACTTGTCGATTCAAGAAAAAGTTTACTAACAGGATAGTAGCTATAAAAATAGTTGATACAATTAGGATAATTACTAAGGAAGACTGATGGGCTTTATTGATAACGTTATTTGCTGGTACTGTAATAATCTGAGCGCCAACAATTTCATTCAGCTTCCACCCAAATCCATTAGCTGTACCATAAAGATTAATCATACTTGGAGGTGCAGCTTCGGGTACACTATGGCACTTCAAACAACTTTGTTCAGTAATTGGTAGCGGACGAGCAATATAAAAGATATCGCCACCAGGAATTGAGCGAAATCCACTCACTTCTTTCAGGTCTGATTTATTTCTGAACCTTTCTACAATTTCCGTCTCAAAACCGTCAGCCTTATCCCGAAGATTTGTCGGATTGAGAGTTGCTTCTTTGTAAAAGAAATCACGGTACTCTGGTGTTTTCCGTAAAATCTCAAATACCTCCCGTGCTGAGTATGCAGGCACACTTTGCGGCAAAAACTCAGTTTCCAATTTATCAGCTAGCTCTGGATTAACTTGAGTATTAGTGTATTTACGAATAGAACTCATGGTTTGCATGAGCATAAGACCTGTTGAGCTAATATCTTGTTTAGCATTCTCTCTAAGCAGAGAAGAAAGAGCAAATCCACTCAAGCTCAAACCGAATGTCAGAATTACCAGTAGCAGAATTGTAAACTTTTGTTTCAAGTTTAGATTCTTTAGCATAATTTTACATTACCTACGAGTCAAATTATTATGACAAAATATGGCTAAAGTCATCGTTTACTTTAGCATGAATAATCAAATAGAATTTTGGTGTAAAGGTATAGTTTAGCTAAAAATATTAGGGTATACCCAACTCTATATTAGTAATTATTGAGGTTAATGAAAATGTTCTCTAAGTAAGTAATTCAAAAAGCTACAACAGCAAAACAAAATTGAATTTCCAAAAATTCGTGTTGACTGAACTGAATACCGTGCCAAAATAAATACCAGGAATTGTCAAATATTACTAATGGTGTGGAATGCAGGAAAGTCTTTATTCGGTGGACGGTACATTATTGAAAGCCAACTAGGCGAAGGCGGAATTGGCATTACTTATCTTGCCAGAAATCAACGGAATCAACTGCGAGTGATTAAAACTCTCAAAGAAGAAATCCTGAATCACCCGGCCTGGATACTCCACCGAAACAAGTTACGGCAAGACTTCCGGGATGAAGCAGTCCGGTTGGCTGTGTGTCATCATCCTCATATAGTACAAATAGAAACCATCTTTGATGAGGGAAATTTGCCCTGCATGGTGATGGATTACATCGAAGGCGAAGACTTAGGACAGCGCGTGAGACGGATGGGGGTACTATCAGAAGCAGAAGCGCTACTGTACATCCGGCAAATTGGCGACGCTTTGACGCTAATTCACTCTAAAGGGCTGCTGCATCGGGATCTTAAACCACGTAATATTATGATCCGCATTGATAAATCAGAAGCAGTGCTGATAGATTTTGGTATCGCTAGAGAATTTATTCCCAATATGATTCAAAGGCATACAGTATATCGTACTCCTGGTTTTGCCCCACCTGAGCAGTATGAATCAGAAGCGCCACGAGGAGAATATATTGATATCTACGCCTTAGCTGCTACTTTGTATAATTTGCTTACCGCAGTTATACCCACAAGTGCAGATGATAGACGTCACAATATTAATTTAGAACCACCACAATATTTTAATCCTAAGATCAGCGACAGGGTAAATCAGGCTATTATTTGCGGCATGGATTTGGAGTCAACCTATCGTCCCCAGTCTGTGCAGGAGTGGTTAGATTTATTGGGCCCTGATACTGACGATAAGATAGCACCAATATCATCTACCTTGGTGATAACGCCTAGACTTAAACCACCTCCACTTGTATTAGATCAACAGAAGTGGCAATGTGTACAGACCCTCAAAGGTCATTCTAGTATGGTTCATGCGATCGCCATTAGCTCAGACGGGCAATTGATTGCTAGCGGCAGTAATGACCATACTATTAAACTTTGGCAACTGGGTACTGGCAAGCTAGTGCGTCAACTAGGTCGTTGGTCTTCTGGTCATTCCAGTATGGTTCATTCCGTCGCCTTTAGCCCAATCTCTGGAAACCTTTCTTATCAAGGGGAGTCTGGCAAATCTGCGCCAGTTGCAGACCAGAACCGGGGAATCTTAGCTAGCGGTAGTTGGGATAACACCATCAAATTGTGGGATGTAAACACAGGCAAAGAAATTCGTACTCTCCAGGGTCATGCTAATTGGGTGAATTCCGTTGCCTTTAGTCCAGATGGCAAATTTTTGGCTAGTGGTAGTGCTGACTGCACAATTAAACTGTGGCAAGTACACACAGGCATAGAAACCCAAACTCTCATAGGTCATGCTGACTCAGTTTCGTCGGTCGCCTACTCTCCAAGAACACCTGCAACGAATAGCAAAGATAGACAGCTTGTAGCTAGTGGCAGTAATGATTACACCATCAAATTATGGCAAGTATACACAGGCAAAAATATTTGCACATTATTAGGCCATTCCTTCTTTGTCAACTGTATCGCCTTCAGCAAAGATGGGGAAATTATGGCCAGTGGCAGTGGTGACAACACAATTAAACTGTGGCATGTAAATACAGCCAGAGAAATTCGTACTCTCATTGGTCATTCTGATTCAGTTTGGTCAGTCGCTTTTAGCCATGATGGGCAATTTCTCGCTAGTGGTAGTTGGGACAACACTATCAAACTGTGGCACGTACATAGTGGTAGAGAAATCAGCACACTTACAGGGCATTCCAGTTATGTTAGATGTGTTGCTTTCAGTCCCAATGGCCAAACCCTAGTTAGCGGTGGTGATGACGATACTATCAAGATTTGGCGACGGGGATAATCAATATAGCAGTGGTCAGACAGCTTAGGACATTGACAATCTAAGAGAGCGTCTGTCACAACTAGCTATCCATAGCACAATACGCTTGGGTTAAGGCTAAAACTCTTTGTCAAAGTCAATTTTTTTGACGTAGACGCTTCTCTACGAGACGCTACGCGAACGGCTTCCCGCAGGGTACCGCCAAGGACGCCATCGCGTAGCATACGTGTCAACTTAAGTTACAAATAGCTTATCTGAAAGCTTCCTCACCCGCCTTGAACTAAAGTTCTTTGGCTTTTAGCTAAAGTCTACTGAAGTAGACTAAAGATTTTTGGCTATATTTAGTCATCTTCAGATGACTTTCGCTATTATTCTTGGAACTTCAGTTCCTTGCGAGACATGGCTTTCACGTTAAGTTGACACCAATCATCGCGTAGCGTCTCGTTAGAGAAGGACGCAAAGAGAAGCAGGAAGTGCTTAACTGAACTGTATTGATTTATAGCAGATTTGTCCTAACCATGCCCTAGTTAGCAAACCTTGAGGCTATGAGCGCGTAGCATTCCCTCTTAGAGGATGTCTGAAAAGTCAAAAATATATCCAGCTAAAGCACTCAAGTAGTCGAAGTGAGGGTCTGTAAAAACGATTTCTCGTTGATGCAGACCAGTTTCTCGCCCTTAAGAAAGTAGCAATAGAGGCTTTTATTCAGACATACTCTAAGTGTTAACACGTCTAATTTACGTCGTCAAATTGGGCGTTAAATTGACGGTAATATCATAATTCCCTGTATCACCCAAATATCCCGCTACATTAAAGTAGTAGTAGCCACTTAGTGGAGCCTTGTATGTCAATGAGCTGTTAAGGCCGCTACCACTATTGTTATCAAAGCCTACTTGTGTGTAGTACTGATTAAAGAGTGTTATGGTCGTGTCCACATCATCAGCGTAGGAGCCTCTACCAGAGGTGTTAATGGAAATTGTATTTCCCCTTTGAGCATACAAGTAGTGGTAGTCGTTGTCTCCAGAACCAATATAGTTCCCGTAAGAAGCATAGAAATCAAATCCAGGCTCTGGAAAACCCTGTACAAATCCCAAGCCTACCCCTGTGAAAGTGGCAGTACCAAAACCGTCGTTGGGTTCAACTTCCATATTTACTCCTGTTCAATAGAACGAGTTGATTAAAGCTCTTTAAATTTCAATTTTTGCATCTAGCTATACTACTTAACTCTCTTTTTTCTCTACAAAAAGTGTAATAAACTTCTCAACTATTAATAATATTAAGTTTTATAATAAGATTTTTGCTGAGTGTGGTTAATGACTTTTAAACCTACAGATAGAAATGCGATCGCCCCAAATTTGTGACAATAATGACGACAACCGTTATTTTTGAACAAGAATTAATATTTATGGGCTTTGGTATTGGTGATTTATTCTGGATTTTTCTGCTTCTGACTTCTTTGCAACCCCTTTGGCAAAAACGTCAAATAGAATATCGCCGCTTGCGTGCTTTACAGCAATTTCAGCAGGAACGCAAAAGTCGGGTAATTTTGCTCATTCACCGTCAAGAGTCCATTAGTTTCCTGGGAATTCCCATATCTCGCTACATTACTATCGAAGACTCAGAACAAATATTGCGAGCAATTCGCCTCACACCCCCAGATGTGCCGATTGACTTAATTTTGCATACTCCTGGTGGTTTGGTTTTAGCTACAGAACAAATCGCCAGAGCCTTAATTCGCCACCAAGCAAAAGTTACAGTCTTTGTACCCCACTATGCCATGAGTGGCGGTACAATGCTGGCGATCGCCTCTGATGAAATTATTATGGATGCTAATGCTGTCTTAGGGCCAGTTGATCCCCAATTGGGTAACTACCCAGCAGCAAGTATCCTAAAAGTAGTCGAAGATAAACCCATCAGTGAGATTGATGACCAAACTCTAATAATGGCCGATATCTCACGCAAAGCAATGCAGCAGGTACAGAGGTTTGTACGGACTCTGCTAAAAGATAGTATACCTAAACAAAAAGTTCTGCCAGAAAATATCGAATCGATTATCGAAGCCTTGACAACCGGGCGCGTCACCCACGACTATCCCATCACTATAGAAGAAGCAACAGAAATGGGGCTGCCCGTAACTGTCGGACTGCCCCATTCTATTTATGATCTCATGGATTTGTACCCACAGTCGCAAGGAGGCCGACCCAGCGTCCAGTACATTCCTATGCCTTACAATGACCCTCGTCCAATTCTACCTATACCCAAGGGCAGACCCTTAGAAGAACCAAATCAAATGAATTAAGAGGTTTTGGGGTAGGAGTTTTTGGTGGCGATTAGGGTGTAGTTGTTGGTGTAGGCGTTGGTGTAGCCGTTGGTGTAGCCGTTGGTGTAGCTGTTGGGGTAGCCGTTGGTGTAGCTGTTGGGGTAGCTGTTGGTGTAGCTGTTGGGGTAGCTGTTGGGGTAGCTGTTGGGGTAGCTGTTGGGGTAGCTGTTGGGGTAGCTGTTGGTTTAGCTGTCGGTTTAGCCGTCGGTGTAGGTGTTGGTTTAGCCGTTGGCTGAGTGAAGACTGTCTTTGCTTCTTCATTCAGCTTTTGGCGGAGTGCTAAATTAGCAATTCCAGTTTCTTGCAACTGATATTTCTTCTGATACTCCTTCACCACTGCTTCCGTGCGGGAACCATAAAAGTGATCGCGCGCGAGAGGAGGATTTGGCTTTACTACTGCATTCAAATTTGTGTGCAGAATTTGAATGATGTTAGCAGCAAAACCTTGGGTTTTTGGCCCTGCTATCCCATCAACTGGTTTTAGCTTATAACCCGTCTGAAATTCACGAATTGCCTTTTTAGTTTCCTCATCCGTCAAAGCACCATTTGTTACCTTGACGTTATAGCCTAACCCTCGCAACACAGCACGGAATTGCTGGGGGGTATAGCTACGTTGAGGGGCTGCGAAGCCTGTGTCTGCAATTACGACGCTAGCAGTTATCAGGCAAGTAACAGCAAAGTTCGCGCTTGATTTTCCAAACCCACACCACATACTTAAAACTCCTTTGAGTTAAATCAGCAGGATTATAAATGTTAACAGCTGCATTTTAAGTTCGTTTAATAACTTTTTTTGCGATTTTTTAATGTTTTCTGAATAATTTGTGATTTATTTTGTCAAATTTAACTTGTTTTACAAAAACTAATTGGTGTCATCCATCAAAAGAAGTATCTTGTATTAGCAGAGATACAGCGTCATTTGAATTGAATCAAATCCACCCCTTGAACACTAAATTAGGGACTTCCAAGTAAAAAAATATTCCATTGCTATTGTTGACTGTTGACCGTTGACGGTTCACGAGTTTTCAGTCAACACTCAACAGTCAACAGTCAACACTCAACAGTCAACACTCAACAGTCAACACTCAACAGTCAACACTCAACAGTCAACAGTCAACAGTCAACACTCAACAGTCAACAGTCAACACTCAACAGTCAACACTCAACGACTTGAATGTGGAATAATTTATTTTTTGGAGTTCCCTTACAGTAGTGCATACATCTGTCACCTGTGTCAAGCTAGAGCCAGGGCAATCGGAGATGCTGCGCGAACGGAGCGGGTTTTGACCTTCGTTCAAAATACCCTTCTTGTATTCTGGCGACTGACTCCTGAATTCTGTTTCGATAAATGAAATAGCTTATATTCCAAACTTCACATAAATGTATAATAAATGACAAGAAATGAAAAATATAAAATCTTCTAAGCAGCGTAATCTTTGGTTTGAAAGAATAATGGCAATTACTGCCACCGTAAATTTATGCTTGATTTTGTTTGATTTAAGTTACGTACCTTGGCGAGATTTCTACTTGCGAAAACTTCCGCAAATTATCCAGATTTATGACCCAGTAAAAGGTATTGAACCCCATCGAGACACAAAAAGTTATCTAGAAACAGTAGACGCATTAGAAGAACAAGTCAAGCAAACAGGGTTAGAGTCTTCTCAAGTAAATAGCAGGCTAATACAAATAAGTCGTCTTAGCAGCGAGATGATTGACAGTAACCCGTTTGCGGGAGTGAATAAGAGTGGGACTCTGGAAAAAATCAAAAAGCGGATGCGATCGCACATCGGTAATGAATCTGCAAAACAGTCCTTTGCCACTTTTTGGAGTCAGCCTTACTTATCACAAAATGGCTGGGAACAACAAATTAATTTTTTTAACGAGAGCATTCGCCCTTTAATTGCCTCTAACTACTTCCGCCAAATTGGTGAAAATGGCGAATTTGTTGATAATTTCTGGATTATTGACTTCCCCTTTGTGATTTTATTTGGCGTAGAATTGCTGGGACGCACTTTCTTAATTAGACGCCGACATCCTGGTTTAAGCTGGTTTGAAGCATTATTGTGGCGTTGGTACGACCTATTTTTACTACTGCCATTTTGGCGGTGGCTGCGAATTTTACCTGTAGTAGTCCGCCTCGATCAAGCGCAGTTGTTGAATTTGCATCCAGTGCGAAAGCAAATTCATCAGGGGATTGTCGCCAACTTTGCCGAAGAACTCACAGAAGTTGTAGTGGTGAGAGTAATTAATCAGGTTCAGGGTTCAATTCAGAAGGGTGAGTTAACGCGCTGGCTACTGCAACAAGAAAATTTACGTCCCTACATAGATATTAATAATGTAAATGAAGTGGAAGCGATCGCAGGTCTTTTAGTAAAGACAATAGTCTACCAAGTGCTACCCGAAATCCAACCTGCGATCGTAGCCATTTTGCGTCACAACATCGAAACCGTCTTCCATCAAGTCCCCGTCTATCGCAACCTCCAGAACCTCCCTGGCGTGGGACAAGCTCAAACCCAGTTAAGCGAACAACTGGCAACTCAAATCACAACTAATCTTTATAAAACGTTAGTTAGTGCTGTTGAAGACCCTGTGGGCGCAAAACTCACCAGTCAACTAGTAGAAACCTTTAGCAAAGTCTTAGGATCTCAAATAAAGGAAAAACACGTACTCTCAGAAATTCAGAGTTTACTTTTTGACTTCTTAGAGGAAATCAAAATCAACTACGTCCAGCGTTTGTCCCAAGAAGACATAGACCAAATTATCGAGCAAACCAGACAGTTACGAACACAAGTATCAGTTCCAGCAATAGTGAAAAGATGAGGGAGCAGGGGAAGCAGGGGGAGAAAAAACTATTAATTATTGTCCAATGCCCAATGCCCACTTGCCCTGAGCGACTTGTGCCGAGCGAACGCGAGTGCGTCTCGTAGAGAAGCCGAGGTAAGCCGAAGGGATGCCCAATGCACGACTATAAAAGAAATGCGCTAAACTACGAATTAGGCGAATCATAATTGGTTCGTCACAAGACTTCTTGGAAGATATACCTATCGCAGGAAGTGGGTCAGTGCCCACTTTTTTTATTGAATTTTCTCATGGCTCATCCTTTAATTCCACAAATTATTGATTTGGCGACACCAGTAGCAGAAGAACTGGGATTGGAAGTGGTTGGCGTGGTTTTTCACACTAACCAAAGTCCACCAGTTTTGCGGGTAGACATTCGCAATCCTGAGCAAGACACCGGGTTAAATGATTGTGAGAGGATGAGCCGTGCTTTAGAAGCCTCTTTAGATACTGCCCAAATCGTTCCAGATGCATACGTCTTAGAAGTGTCTAGTCCTGGGATTTCACGGCAACTGGTAACAGACAGGGAGTTTATTTCCTTTAAAGGATTTCCTGTCATCATCTCCACAACGCCCCCCTACGACGGACAACCAGAGTGGACTGGTCAGTTGATTCGCCGGGATGAGACAGCACTTTACTTAAACCAAAAAGGTCGTGTAGTCGAAATTCCCCGCTCCCTAATTACTAAGGTGCAGCTAGACGAGCGCCGATAAACGAGTGACTAAAGGCTAGGGACTAGGGACTAGGGACTACGGATTGGAAGAGCAGAGGAGCAGAGGAGAAGAGGAGCAGAGGGGAAGTTGCTGCAAGTTTTTCCCCTTTGCACCAATGCGCCATGCCCAATACTTCGATTTCGCTCAGTACAAGTGCCCCATGCCCAATGCCCAATGCCCCATGCCCAGTCCCCAGTCCCTAATTTTTAAAGGAGATTGCTTATGTCAATGGTTACTTTACCTGGATTAAAAGAATTAATTGAAAGTATAAGCCGCGAGCGGAATTTACCCCGTCTTGCAGTTCAATCAGCTATTAGAGAAGCACTACTCAAAGGCTACGAACGTTATCGTCGCGCCCAAAATTTAGAACGTAAACAGTTTGAAGAAGATTATTTTGAAAATTTTGAAGTAGAACTCGATATTGAAGGAGAAGGATTTCGCGTTCTTTCCACCAAAACCATTGTTGAAGCAGTCAATAACACAGACCACCAAATTTCCCTAGATGAAGTTCAACAAGTCGCTCCCGAAGCGCAGTTAGGAGACTCTGTGGTGCTGGATGTGACCCCCGACCAAGGAGAGTTTGGTCGGATGGCGGCGATGCAAACTAAGCAGGTATTGGCGCAAAAATTACGGGATCAACAGCGCCAAATGGTGCAAGAAGAGTTCCAAGATTTAGAAGGAACTGTCCTGCAAGCAAGAGTCCTGCGGTTTGAGCGACAATCTGTGGTTCTGGCTGTTAGCAGTGGCTTTGGTCAGCCAGAAGTAGAAGCCGAATTACCAAAGCGGGAACAGCTACCCAACGATAATTATCGGGCAAATGCCACCTTCAAGGTATATCTTAAAAAAGTCTCCCAAGGTCAGCAACGAGGGCCACAGTTGCTTGTGTCTCGCGCTGATGCTGGTTTGGTAGTTTATCTGTTTGCAAACGAAGTTCCAGAAATCGAAGATGAAGTGGTACGGATTGTTGCCGTAGCGAGAGAGGCAAACCCCCCTTCTCGTTATGTCGGCCCCCGGACTAAAATAGCAGTAGATACCCTCGATCGCGATGTAGACCCAGTAGGCGCTTGTATCGGAGCCAGGGGATCGCGAATTCAAGTGGTAGTCAACGAATTACGCGGTGAAAAAATAGATGTAATTCGCTGGTCGCCAGACCCAGCAACATATATTGCCAATGCCTTAAGTCCAGCGCGGGTAGATGAAGTCCGCCTAATGGATCCAGAATCCCGGCAAACTCACGTACTAGTAGCTGAAGACCAATTGAGTTTGGCCATAGGCAAAGAAGGACAAAATGTCCGTTTAGCAGCCCGTCTGACTGGTTGGAAAATAGACATCAAAGACAAAGCTAAATATGACTATGCCGGAGAAGATGCCAAATTTCTGGCTGTAAGAACAAAATATCAATCAGAGGAATCAGAGGAAGACGATCTTGAATATGAGGAAGAATTCGAGGATGAAAATCAGGACGGATCAGAAGAGGAAGATACTTTTGACAATGACGATGATGAATAATTGATTAATTTTGTAAAGTTTTGATAATGTATATTGTAGTCTCAGTCTCAAGGATTATTTTCTCAAAAGCTACTTGGTATGAGTAAAAAATAGTAATAATAAACTTCTTTTTACATCTACAATGCTGGACTGAGATCACCTAGAAACGATGAAACCAAATTATCGGCGCTGTATTAGTTGCCGGAAAGTAGGCTCAAAAGATGAGTTTTGGCGGATTGTCCGCGTCTTTCCATCGGGAAAGGTACAATTAGATCAGGGCATGGGGCGTTCTGCCTATATTTGTCCCGAAACGAGTTGCCTACAAGCAGCTCAAAAAAAAAATCGACTAGGGCGATCGCTACATGCATCAGTGCCAGAAACACTGTACCAAAGCTTGTTGCATCGTCTAGCCAGCAACAATACCCAAAACCAAATTTAATTGGAACAACTTTGTGACGTCATCACCAGAGAAATAGTGCGAAAGCCGAAGTTGGGCTTTCATAACACCCTCTATTGAACGTTGAGGTTAGTGCCAAAATAGTAAATGGGTGTAAAAGGCATTCGGCTCTCTAATAATTTAAGAGGGGCGAGGCAAGATTCCCAGAACAAGATGTAATCGATTGTGTTGTGGAAGGCTCAGAATCACCAAAACAAGAAACTACAAAATGGCAACCTGGTAGCGCTCAGGCGCAGTTCGGCGTCAGGGGTTCCTATAAAAATCTTTTATTTAAAAAATTTTTATGGATATCCCTCAACCATCATTCCTGGTGGGGATGCCATTATTAAACCGAAACATCTCTCTTTCCTGATTGGAGGCACCGGCAAAAACTGAACGGCAGTCTAAAAACAGTAATCCAAGGATGGAGATGTCGCACTCCCAGGCAACCATCCGCTAAAACTGTAAATTAAAGGGGAAGAGTAGATGAACAACGGCAAAGTTAGAATCTATGAATTATCAAAGGAATTGAATTTGGATAACAAAGAGCTACTAGCAATTTGCGACCAGCTCGATATTGCGGTCAAAAGTCATAGCAGCACGATTTCAGAATCCGAGGCAGAAAGCATCCGCACGGCTGCGGAAAAACTCGCAGCGACGAATGTCCTTGCCAAAAAGGAACTACGTACAACCAGCCAGAAACCAAACTCACCACCAAACGGCGGATCTGCCCGACCTGCTGCACCCCACAAACAGCAAATTTTGGAAATACGCAAACCCAAAATATTGAGAAATACTACCCCCAACGCCCCAGAGGCGTCAGTTGCTACCAATACCCAAGCTGCCTTGTCTGAAGCTAATCCTCCCTCTCCACCACGGCCTTTCGCTACACCAGTCTCACCCATGAAGCCGGCAGCACCAACTCGACCTGTGCCCCGGACTCAATCTGAGACTCAAGAGCAACCTCCTGTCACAGACTTGGAACAAACGCCTAATCCAAATCAGGCACCGGAAAAAATAGCATCCCAAAAACCGGAAAAAATAGTTCCACCCAGACCGAAAGCGGAAAAACCAATTAAACCGCAATTAGCTGCCCCACCGCCAAGACCTGCGGCAGAAGAAGCCCCGGTGGCAGATGAGCAAGTATCTCCGGCATATAAACCGATCCTCAAACGCGACCAACGGCAACGACCCGTCGAAGGCGATCGCGAACAAATTAAGCCCAGAGTTGCTAAACTGCCAACTGACCAGTCTCCACCAGTAGCACCACAAAGAACAAGTCGTCCTACCCCTGCACCCACCAGACCAGAGCAGAGGAGCAGTAGACCATCTGCACCATCACAACTAGGAGAGGGGCAACGACCCAGGCCAGCCCGCCCAGGTGAAGCAGTAGCAGCCGCAATGCCGATCGCTACTCCACCCAGGCAGATGTCAGGAATGGCGGGCAAATCTCAAGGATTAGGTGATGAGCCAGTCGTCGCACCCGATCTGCTTGATTTAAAACGCCCAACTCCACCTCGCCCCACCAAAGGCGGCAAAAAGTGGGTAGAAGAGGAAATAATTGACGAAGTTAAAGAGAAGGCTAAAGCTGGCGTTAAAGGCAAGCGGATCAAGCCGATATTGGATGATGAGTTTGAAGAAGATTTGCTAGATGATGACGATATCGACTCACCAGCCACCGTCCAAGTCAGCCTTTCCATTGCCCGTCCTCCCAAACCCAAAGCGACTCGACCTGTGCAAATGCCAGGTGCAAGCCTTGCTAGCGCCCCAACTGCTAGAGGCAGTAGAAAACCTGGTTCTAAGTCTGGTTCTAGCCGTGACCATCACAATAACCGTCGCCAGCAACAAGAAGCTGACACCAAGCGCGATCGTCCAGCAAAAGTGGTGATCACAGGCCCGTTGACTGTGCAAGAACTGTCTGACGTTTTAGCCGTTCCCGATACAGAGATTGTGAAAATCCTGTTCCTCAAAGGCATGGCGGTGAGTATCACCCAAAATCTGGATATTCCCACAATTACCCTGGTAGGAAAAGAACTAGAAATAGAAGTCGAAACCGTCGAGCGAGAAGCAGAAGCTCGGAAAATTACAGAAATGGTCGGCGCAGAAGACCTAGAATATCTCCTCCGCCGTCCGCCAGTGGTGACAATTATGGGTCACGTAGACCACGGTAAAACAACCCTGCTCGATTCAATCCGCAAAACCAAAGTGGCTGCTGGCGAAGCTGGTGGTATCACTCAACACATTGGTGCATACCATGTGGATGTGGAGCATGAGGGCAAACCACAGCAGATAGTCTTCCTGGATACCCCTGGTCACGAAGCCTTTACAGCTATGCGGGCCAGAGGAGCTAGGGTAACAGATATTGCCGTATTGGTAGTGGCTGCTGATGATGGTGTCCGTCCTCAAACCATTGAAGCCATTAGCCACGCCCAAGCTGCGGGAGTGCCAATTGTTGTTGCAATCAACAAAATTGACAAAGAAGGGGCACAGCCAGAGCGGGTGAAACAAGAACTCACCCAGTATGGTCTAACCGCAGAAGACTGGGGTGGTGAGACAATCATGGTTCCCGTGAGCGCCATCAGAGGTGAAAACCTGGATACGCTCTTAGAAATGATTCTCTTAGTAGCAGAGGTTGGAGAACTATCTGCCAACCCAGATCGTACCGCCAAAGGAACTGTAATTGAAGCACATCTGGATAAAGCCAAGGGAGCAGTTGCTACCCTGCTAATTCAGAATGGTACCCTGCATGTGGGAGATATCTTGGTAGCTGGCTCGGCCTTCGGTAAAGTCCGGGCGATGGTAGATGACAGAGGCAAGAGAGTAGACATTGCTTCTCCTTCCTTTGCCGTCGAGGTACTAGGTTTAAGTGATGTGCCAGCAGCAGGCGACGAGTTCGAGGTCTTCCATAACGAGAAAGAAGCCAGA
The DNA here is from genome assembly GCF_003443655.1 of Nostoc sphaeroides. Lineage (NCBI taxonomy): Bacteria > Bacillati > Cyanobacteriota > Cyanophyceae > Nostocales > Nostocaceae > Nostoc > Nostoc sphaeroides. Next base: position 4,764,489 of record NZ_CP031941.1, on the reverse strand, counting down.
GCGCTTGCTAGCGATCGCGCCGATAGACAACGCCTATCCCGCCTGTTACAAGGTCGTGTTACCCTTACAACCCTCTCGGCTCAAGCACAAGAAGGCGAGTTAAAAGAACTCAACTTGATCTTGAAGGGAGACGTACAAGGTTCGGTAGAAGCCATTGTGGGAGCGCTCAAGCAAATCCCGCAAAACGAAGTCCAAATTCGGATGCTCTTGGCTACTGCTGGGGAAATCACCGAGACAGATATCGACTTAGCAGCTGCCAGTAACGCTGTAATTATTGGCTTCAACACCACCTTCGCTAGTGGCGCCAGACAAGCCGCCGATGAAGCGGGTGTGGATGTCCGGGAATACAACGTAATCTACAAACTCCTAGAAGATATCCAAGATGCCTTAGAAGGTCTTTTGGAACCAGAGTTGGTGGAAGAACCCTTGGGTCAAACCGAAGTCCGGGCCGTCTTCCCAGTGGGTCGTGGTGCGGTTGCCGGTTGCTACGTTCAATCTGGCAAGCTAGTTCGCAACTGCAAAGTCAGAGTGCGACGCGGCGGTAAGGTGATCTTTGAAGGTGTCCTTGACTCCCTAAAACGGATGAAAGAAGATAGCCGTGAGGTCAACGCCGGTTATGAATGCGGTGTCGGCATGGATAAATTCAATGATTGGGTTGAAGGTGACATCATCGAAGCCTATCAGATGGTTACGAAACGCCGCACTCTCACCTTAACAAGGTAGTGTTGAGGGTAAAATGGTTAGAAGTTAGGAGAAATAAATTAGGAGTTAGGAATTAGCAGCCTTTAACTCCTAACTCCTAACTCTTAACTCATAACTTTTTATTATGCATTCATTTCGCTCTGAACCTATTTTGTGGATTCACGTCGCTGGATTGGCGACGTTGCCTGTTTTTTTAGTCCTCTGCTTATTATTTTTGTCTGTAGGCGAGCCGTTTTTACCAGTCTGGATGGAGCTATTTTTAGTTGCTGCCATTGGTATTCTCCCCCTGCTATGGATGCAGTTGCGTCGCCCTTTTTATATATTTGCTCTTTTAGGAATAGCCTTAAAGCCAGAAAATCTGACTGAGCGGCAGCGAAAAATTCTCTGTTTAATTAATACAAAGTTAAATCGTATCCTGGCATTAGTGGCAGCAGTCTTGTCGGTTTGGGTGCTGTGGCAGCTTTACCAAATTGCCCCATTAGTAGCAAATTCAGCTAAATTTCTCCCACAATGGCGCAGCGTTGCACTAGTGTTTGCGGGGTTAGCGTTTTTGGGCAGCAATCTATTTTTACAAATACCTGTGAGTGTAATGCGAGTTTTAGTGACTAATGACACAGAATTCGCTGGCATAGAGCCATTATCTTTAGAAAAGATTAAGCAGGATTTCACAATTTTAGGAGTACGGGTTAATCAAATCGTGCCCCGATTGTTGGAATCTTTGTTTAAGATTAATACAGATTCATAGCAGCCCGTAAAGTATATTATTTAACTTTAAAGGGCTATAAATAAGTAGCAGAGGAGCAGAGGAAGCAGGGAAGAATAATAATTCCTAACTGCTGACTAATGACTAATGACTAATGACCGTTAAAGTTAAAATAAAGGAATGAGGAACTATGGCTCAAATTGCAGCTTCTAGCGATCGCCAATTTTCTGCTGATACTGAAATTTGGTATAGTCTCAAATGTGCGATATCCACTAGTTCGGGTTTTCAACGCTGGCAACTAGAACGCGATGCTCAATTACACGGAATTCGCTTGGAACAGCAGGTACAACGGTATTTAAGAGAAACTTTAGAAACTTTAGCTTACTAAAAATTAAGTAAATCTTGTACGCTTGTTTGCAAGCGACGGAGTTGACGGTATGCACTCTCCAAGCGTTTGCCATCAACTTCCACTTCATTGGTGGGATAGTTTTCGATAATTTCAATCAGCGATACCTGCCCGTCTTGACTCGCAGAAAGTACTAAAGCAGCCCGCAAAGCCTGCCTGTCTGCTCTCCGAGACGGTGTATAAATAACTTGACTCATTTGATCCAAAATAATATTACCAATTCGGCTATTCAGTACTCGATCTAAAAATACAACGTTTACCTTCACCTGCTCCGTTAAATACTGACGAATGGCTTTAGGGTCTTGTCGCGCCAAAGCGAAATTAATTCGTAGTGAACGTGAAAGTTCACCTGTTTGGGCAAAGGTGGATAGTTCCTCCACTGAAAGTGATTCACGGAAGATACCATAGTTTAGTACCACTCTTTCAGCAGCAAAGGCAGGAGTGGACAAAAGTAGAAGACAGGTACTACCTACTAAAATTAGGGCGTGACGTAGCCCCCAAAATTGAAAACGCATTTCTTTCGATTTCCAATAGGTTTGCTTTCACTGTCATGATATGGCAGCAACATCATTTGCAGCATCTAGCTTTAGGGAATACAAAAAATAAATAATTTACGCGATTCCTTAGAACCCCACTTCCATTCCCTTTCAAGGGTAGGTATTTAATAAAGGCGTATTTTTGCAGGTAAAAAAATTATGGAAAATGTCCTCTGAAGAAGATGTAGTTGTAATGGATGTCACGGAGAGTCCAATTGAAAAACCTCATATTGGGCAAAAAAGATTTTTTAGCGGTAAACAAGGAGAACATACGTTAAAAACGCAAGTAATTATCCATCAAAAAAGTAGTAAAATCATCTTTTTAGCGCATGGTTTGGGGAGAATTCATGATTTTAGGCTATTTAAAACCAGTGGTGTAAGATTTGGAGAATTACTCAAGGTTATAGCTCAATACAGTTCAGTTAAGCCCAAAAACCTTGGTAAAGACGCGAAATTTCGCGTCTCTACAGGTCTAAAATTAGTACCAAAAATCCTTAACTGAACCGTATTGGGTTATAGCTGACAAAGGCTATCAAGGAATTAATAAAATTCATCAATTAAGTGAGCCAGCGCGGTCTTGGGGGTTTCCCCCATGAGCGACTGGCGGTGAAACCCCGATTAAAAAAGCCAAAAATAAGAAGTTGACAAAATAACAGAAGAAATACAATCGAGAACTCAATCGATTAAGAATCACTGTTGAACACGTAAATCGTCGTTTAAAGATATTTAAAATTTTGTCTGATAGATATCGAAATCGTCACCGACGTTTTGGTTTAAGGTCGAATTTGATTGCCGGACTTTATAATTACGAATTAGCCCTATAAATCGGAGTAAAAAATCAAATAGATTAAATAATTTCAGTCATTGATTAATTACTGAAATGATGTTTTTTGCCATTTTATTTAGTTAGCGGTAAGCGAAGCCATGCCGTAGGCTTATCGCTAGATAATACTTAATCGAAGAAATTGATAAATTCTGACTATTTTAATTGCCAATATCTGAAATTAAAATAACCCTTAATCATACCACAAAATATTTATGCAAGAGTTCTTTACATTGTGTACCTTATTTTGACCGTTTTTTGAATTCAAAATTCAAAATTCAAAATTCTGTTAGGAAGAATAAGAATAATTTTGAATTAATTAATTCTGGGTACAAGCCCCCACTGATTTTTAAAATCAGTGGTCTACAATCAGTGGTGGGTTTCAAGCCCCCACTGATTGCAATTTTGAATTAATAATTTTGAATTTTGAATTGTTTTGACTTTTGACTCTTGACTTGGAGCGAAGCGACTGACGTTTTCCATATACCGTGAAAAGTCTGGACAAAAAAAGCCCCTAGTATTTCTACTAGGGGTGAAAGATATAATACCATTTCACTTGATGTTTGTCGGAGATGCCCCTGCTTATGCCTCTACTTACATCAGAGGCTAGAGTATTTCTCAAATATTACAACAAAAGGTGATCGGGTATAAAATTAGCCAACATTTGCCAAGAGCAATTCTCGTTTTTCTGATTTTTGTACTCTCACCTGAGAGTCATCATCAACATCGATAAACGCTGTATCTCCATCTGTAATTTGACCAGACAGCATTGCTTCGGCGAGAGAATCTTCTAAAAGGCGCATAATTGCCCGACGTAATGGCCTAGCACCGTAGCTGGGATTATAGCCTTCTTGGACTACAAGCTCTTTGAAGCGATCGCTAACTTCTAAGATAATTCCCTTTTCTGTCAAGCGCTTAGAAACTTCACGAAGCATAATCTCAGCGATTTGCTTCACTTCATCCCTAGAAAGCTGGGTGAAGACGATAATTTCATCGAGACGGTTCAGGAACTCTGGACGGAAGTAAGCTTTCAATTCCTCATTTACCAAGGTGCGGATGCGGTTATAACTAGCGTCGGCTTGAGTATCGAAGTCAAAGCCTAAACCACTACCACCTTTTTCAATCACCTTGGAACCGATGTTGGAAGTCAAAATGATCAGCGTGTTCTTGAAGTCAACTTTCCGACCTTTGGCATCGGTAAGATGACCGTCATCCAAGATTTGCAGCAGCATATTGAATACATCGGGGTGTGCTTTTTCGATTTCATCGAATAGCAGCACTGAGTATGGTTTACGCCGCACGGCTTCTGTAAGTTGTCCACCTTCGTCGTATCCAACATAACCAGGAGGCGAACCAATTAGCTTGGAAACGGTGTGGCTTTCCATGTATTCGGACATATCTAGGCGAATCATGGAGTCTTCGGCACCGAAGAAGTAGGCAGCTAATGCCTTTGCCAATTCTGTTTTACCGACTCCGGTAGGCCCAGAGAAGATAAAGCTAGCAATGGGACGATTGGGATTCTTCAAGCCGACACGGGCGCGACGGATACCGCGAGATACAGCCGAGACTGCTTGCTCTTGACCGATGAGCCGTTGATGCAGAGTGTCTTCTAGGTGCAGAAGCAACTCTGATTCAGATTCAGTCAGCTTGTTGACTGGTACGCCAGTCCAAGAGGCAACGATTTGGGCGATGTCTTCTTCATCAACTACAGTCGAGTTGACAGGTTGATCGTTTTGTGTAAATGTTGCTTGCAGTTGTTCTGCGAGTTTTAATTCTTGGTCGCGCAGGGTTACAGCTTTGTCAAAATCTTGGACTCTGACTGCTGCTTCTTTTTCTTTGGTAACGCCGGCGAGTTCACGCTTAAGTTCTTTATTGGGAGAACTTTGAGAGTTCCGCAGACGAACGCGAGAACCAGCTTCATCAATCAAGTCTATTGCCTTATCTGGCAAGAAGCGATCGCTAATGTAGCGGTCTGATAATTCTGCTGCTGCTACAAGTGCTGAATCCAAAATTGTGACTTTGTGATGCTGTTCGTAAGCGCCGCGCAAGCCGTAAAGAATTTGTACGGTTTCCTCTACTGAGGGTTCGCCAACCATGATTGGTTGGAAACGACGCTCTAGGGCGGCATCGCGCTCGATATGCTTCCGATACTCATCAAGGGTAGTTGCGCCGATGCACTGGAGTTCACCCCGTGCTAAGGCAGGTTTGAGGATGTTGGCTGCATCCAAACCACCTTCTGTACCACCAGCGCCAACCAAGGTGTGAATTTCGTCAATTACCAGAATGATATTGCCGACAGTGCGAACTTCTTCCACAACTTTTTTGATGCGTTCTTCAAAATCGCCACGGAAGCGAGTTCCAGCCACTAATGACCCCATATCGAGGCTGATGACTTGCTTACCTTGTAAGGTTTCGGGAACATCCTGGTTGATAATCCGTTGAGCTAGACCTTCTGCGATCGCAGTTTTACCAACTCCTGGTTCTCCAATCAACACTGGGTTATTCTTGGTGCGGCGACCGAGAATTTGGATCGCCCGCTCAATTTCTTTCTCACGACCAACTACGGGGTCGAGTCTGCCTTCTTGGGCTAATTTGGTCAGATTCCGACCAAATTCTTCCATCGTTAATGGTTGGGTGCGCTTTTGACTACCACCACCAGCTATAGCTGGCGCATTGTCACCCAAACGGCGAACGATGGCACTGCGGACACTCTTGAAGTCAACCCCTAGATTTTGCAGTACTTTGGCGGCGACACCTTCACCAGCCTCGGTCAATCCCAAGAGTAAGTGTTCAGTATTAATGTAATTCTGTCCCAGACTATGAGCTTCTTTAAACGATTGCTCGAAGAGGCTTTTCACCTTAGGAGTAAAAGGAATTTCTGGTGGTACAAAGCCAGAACCCCTACCAATAATTTTTTCTACCTCGCGACGTGCATCTTTGAGGGTAACGCCTAATTCGGCCAGCACTTTAGCAGCAACCCCAGTTCCTTCTCCCATCAAACCCAGGAGAATTTGTTCTGTTCCTACAAAGTTGTGTCCCAGGCGACGGGCTTCCTCCTGAGCTAACATAATTACTCTAATGGCTTCGGAAGTGAAGTGTTCAAACATAATGGGTTCTTGCTCCCTCGCTGCTTGGACTTTGGGTGAGATAAATTCACCCTCATCTAAAGTTTTTTGTATTTTCTTAAGAACTAATGTAACTTTATTTAAAGTTAACTGGCAGTGGTGAGAGCCGTAAGACCTCAGGTGTAGTAGCCGTCTAAGAAGAGTTAGGAGAGACGCGATGAATCGCGTCTGTACAAGAGTTAGGAGTTAGGAGTAGGTAAGGAGTGGTGAATTTGACAATTAGCTTGTCAGTGCAGAAGAAGATTTGCTTTTGCCTTTTCTGCTTCCCTGCTCTCGGCTAAACTTAAAACTCAGGACTCAGGACTGCCTCAACCATAGCTATCCGCTAACGACACTCAGGATTTATGATGACTGATGCACCCGCAGGTAAAGACCAACAACATCCTCTTTATAACCGCGATCGCCCCCTTATTGATATTTTACTCTCTCAAGAGGCGACAGACTATAACTTAGCAGAATTAGCTAGACTGCGAATGCGTTATCAAGGGTTTCCAGGGGCAAGAGATATCCAAAAAGACCTAGATAAAGTCTTGCAGCAGTGGGGTTTGACCGAAGCCGAGCTTTTTGAGAAAACTCGTCAAATTCACGATTTAGGGGGAATTTATAAAAGTCGCGGGAAAAAGGAAGAACAGGATTGGAATTAAGAATTAGGAATAGGGCATTGGGCAACTGAACCCACCGTGTTGCTTACGATGTAAGAAATGAATACGCTTATCCTACGTGTACAAGACGCAATTTTAACAATTCCTTCTCCGTAGATTGGGTTGAGGAACGAAACCCAACACCAAAAATCTCTGATTTTGTTGGGGTTTCACGAATGTTCAACCCAACCTACGAATATTTTATTTTTTTCGGAGTAATAAAAGAGCGTTACGGTGCTGTCGGGATAACTTGAACAAGATATTAAATATTTTTTGTAGATGTGTAGTGTCTACAAAAGCTTACACTGCCCATGATGCCGTAACAAATGGTCACACAGCACCAATGCCACCATTGCCTCAACCATTGGAACTGCACGCGGTAATACACAAGGATCGTGGCGTCCTTTGGCTGCTAATAGCGTTTCTTCGCCTTCACGAGTTACAGTTTTCTGCTCTTTTCTAATTGTTGCTGTCGGCTTAAATGCAACTCGCAAAATGATATTTTCTCCGTTGGAAATCCCCCCTTGAATACCACCAGAACGGTTTGTTAGTGTGCGGATTTCACCATTTTGATCGATATAAAATTCGTCGTTATGCTCAATTCCCGTTAACAGGGTTCCCCCAAAACCGGAACCAATTTCAAAGCCTTTGCTAGCAGGAAGAGACATCACACCCTTAGCGATATCAGCTTCCAATTTATCAAATACTGGTTCGCCCAAACCTTTCGGCACATTTCGCGCCACACATTCTACTACACCGCCGATAGAATCACCAAGTCTACCTATTTGCTCAATTAATTCAATCATGCGATCGCCACATTCCAAATCGGGACAGCGAACGATATTGCTTTCCACTTGTTCTAAGGTGACAGTATTTGGATCAACTACACCTTCCAAGTCTTTGATGCGCTTAACGTAAGCAATAACTTCGACATTGGCGACTTGACGAAGAATTTTTTTAGCGATCGCACCTGCTGCGACTCTTCCGATTGTCTCACGCGCTGAGGATCTACCCCCACCTTGCCAATTGCGAATGCCATATTTTGCATCATAAGTTGCATCCGCGTGAGAAGGCCGATACTTCTCAGCCATCTCGTCGTAGTCTTGGGGACGAGTGTCTTTGTTCCGCACCAAAATTGTTATGGGCGTTCCCAGAGTTTTGCCTTCAAATACCCCTGATAAAATCTCGCAGGTATCCGCTTCTTTGCGAGGCGTCGTAATTTTACTTTGTCCGGGACGCCTTCTATCTAGTTCTACTTGAATTTCTTCTGCCGAAATTTCTAGTTGGGGAGGACAACCATCAATCACAACCCCCACACCGCCGCCGTGAGACTCGCCAAACGTACTAATGCGAAATAGATGACCAAAAATATTGCCCATGATTTTGAGGAAAAAGGTGAGGATTATGTATTCTACCTAGACTTATTGAAAAAGTTAATGTGCAAAAGGGTAGCCAAAATTTATAATATTAAGATATGTCAAATTTAATTTATTCAGGTAAAGCATCTAAATCAACTGACTTAGTTTGCCATTTTGCTGCATCAAGCTTTTTTAAATACTCCTTTATTAATTTATATTCATCAACAGAAAATGTTAGCGACTCTGTACGTTCATCAACTTTCTCTTTTTCTTCAAATCCATTTTCTATCTTTAAATAATAACCACCGCCAAAAACATCATCCCAGATACCTAATTTTACTACAAATTCGCCACTATTTGCCTTCCCTTCTTTACTATAAGAAGTATGAGTATCATCTTCATAAACACAGCATTCAAATTTCCAAGTTTTCCTAATGACACCGTTGTGTATTTTGTCAAGTAGTTTTTTTATATATCCTATACGATTCCCTTCTGGTTCTATAATATTCATCATATTTTTTCTTTAGCATCTTTATTTTGTTGATTGACTTGCTCAATTAAAGACTTCGCTAAAGCAAGACGTTCTTTTGCTTTGAGCAATATTTCTTGTTCCATTGTTGATATATTTATACTTTTTATCTCCAAAACTTCTACTAGCTGTCTGTAAAGGTCTACACGTTTTTGATAATTTTCTAGATGTTTCAGTTTTTCATCGCAAGCATTCAAAGTATCAATAGCAAATTGATAATTTCTATTCTGACAATGATGATTAAAGGCATCAATATAATCTGTTAAATCATCTTCCCAATCCCAATTTTCTAGCCACTCACCTTCTATATCATCAACATAAAGATGAATATACTCTGAACCATAAGTTTGTTTGTCAGTCTGTAATTGTTGGGATGCTTGCAGAGACTTGCCATCTACCTCAGAATTGGATTGATTATAAAACTTTATATACTTTTTGACTTAACAAAACCCACAAAAACAAAAAGCGCCCTCCTTTTTGGGAGAGCGCTTTTTAATTTTAGCTAAACTTTAGTATTTAACCGTTGATAGCAGGAGCAGTAAGAGCTACAGGAGCAACATCACCAGCAGCTAAATCTAAGGGGAAGTTGTGAGCGTTACGCTCGTGCATTACTTCCATACCCAGGTTAGCCCGGTTGATTACATCAGCCCAAGTGCTGATGACGCGACCGCTTGAATCAATGATGGATTGGTTGAAGTTGAAACCGTTCAAGTTGAACGCCATTGTGCTTACACCCAAGGCGGTGAACCAGATTCCGATTACAGGCCATGCTGCTAAGAAGAAGTGCAGTGAACGGCTGTTGTTGAATGAAGCGTATTGGAAGATTAGACGACCGAAGTAGCCGTGGGCTGCAACGATGTTGTAGGTTTCTTCTTCTTGACCGAATTTGTAACCGTAGTTTTGAGATTCGGTTTCAGTGGTTTCACGAACCAAAGAAGATGTAACCAATGAACCGTGCATCGCAGAGAACAAGCTTCCGCCGAATACACCTGCTACACCTAATTGGTGGAAGGGGTGCATCAAGATGTTGTGTTCTGCTTGGAACACAATCATGAAGTTGAAGGTTCCAGAAATACCTAAGGGCATACCATCAGAGAATGATCCTTGTCCGATGGGGTATACCAAGAATACTGCACTTGCTGCTGCGACTGGAGCAGAATATGCGATCGCAATCCAAGGACGCATACCTAAGCGGTAGGATAGTTCCCATTCACGACCTAAGTAGCAGAATACGCCGATCAAGAAGTGGAATATTACCAATTGGTAAGGGCCACCGTTGTAGAGCCACTCATCAAGGGATGCTGCTTCCCAAATTGGGTAGAAGTGCAAGCCGATGGCGTTGGAGGAAGGTACTACTGCACCGGAGATGATGTTGTTTCCGTAGATTAAGGAACCTGCAACAGGTTCACGGATGCCATCGATGTCTACTGGAGGTGCGGCGATGAAGGCGATTACGAAGCAAGCGGTAGCGGCTAAGAGGGTGGGGATCATTACTACGCCGAACCAACCGATGTAAATCCGGTTGTTGGTGCTGGTGATCCATTCACAGAATCGATCCCATACGTTGGCGCTTGAGCGCTGTTGTAAGGTTGCTGTCATGGTTTTATAAGTGCGGTTAGTTATTTATAAATCAGGCTCGTTTGCCTTTGCCTGTGAAACTACTTTACAATGCTTTACAAAATTTAATCAAGTTTTATTACTTCAGTAAAGCTGATGAGTTCTATCAGTTTTAGTTATTTAAAGGTAAGCAATGAGGTTAAGATACGCCAAAGCTCTCTTTTGTATGACATCACAACATATATAGCGGTTCTCGAATGGAAGCAATACACAATAGGGCATAGCAATGCTGTGCCCCTACAAATGGTCTGTATTCTATGCAATTGAGAACCGCTATATATCTGACTTTTCACGTTATGTGGAAAAGTCTACCAAAAACCTAACCCCCTAACCCCCAACTCGTCGCTCTAAGGGAGAAAATTCAAAGTCTCTCTCCTTAAAGGATGACAGAAATAGAAGTGAGGTTTTCCAGATGACCTGAATTGTCAGCCCTATATATATAGCTGTCGAAATTCCTATTCTATTTTGGTTCTATTGCGTATTGGACTGGGAATAATAGCTTTGTAGATTACCGCTATTCCAAAAAAATTAACCCTCGGCTTACCACTGGGGGCTTTTTTGCTTGGCAAAATGGCATATCTCTAAATTAGACGGTTGCTATGGTATTTAAGTAGGATACATTCCATGCGAAAAGTACTGACTTGCATTACCCCTGGCTAACTACCAGGGGTTTTTATCAGAAATTCTACTGAGATATTGCACCATTCTGAATAACTGTAAAGTTGAAATTTGGTATGAGTAGTGATTCTAAAATTCGCTACTTTTCCAAATTAATAAGAGATAGTGATTTTGATTCAAGTAGAGAATGTCAATATAGGCTTATATGGAAGCCAAAAAATCAAGTACAACTAATTAACAATGACAGAAGCTAAAAACGTAATCGGTGGAAACCTAGAAGCCTGCTGCACTTCACCGATGACTGGGTTTTACCGCGACGGTTTTTGTCGCACAGGTGGTCAGGATTTCGGATCGCATGTCGTATGCGCCGAAGTGACATCAGAATTCCTGGAGTTCACTAAATCCCACGGGAACGATCTAAGCACACCTGTTCCTGATTTTAATTTTCCTGGACTGAAGCCTGGCGATCGCTGGTGTTTGTGTGCTTCTCGCTGGCAAGAAGCTCTCGATGCTGGCGTTGCTCCACCCGTCATCCTCTCTGCAACCCATGCTAGAGCTTTGGAAATGGTTTCCCTAGACGAATTGAAAAAACATGCCTTAACTTCGTCTTGATTTGAAATTGGGCATTGGGCACTTGTACTGAGCGAAGTCGAAGTATGGGGCATTGGGCATTGGTCAATAATTAATAGTTATTCTTCCCCTGCTCCCCCTGCTCCCCCTGCTCCCCCTGCTCCCTCATCTCCCTCATCTCCCTCATCTCCCCCACCCCCCAGTTCAAAATCAACCCACTGGAACTTCCACAGGTAGCTTTAATACATTGGCAACCATAGCAATCAATTTAGTGGGGTCTATTGGCTTAGATAAATGCTGCTGAAACCCTGCTCTTAGGGCTTCTAGGCGGTCTTCCTCGCGCGTATATGCTGTTAAAGCGATCGCTGGGATACGTCCGCCTTTCTCTGGTTCTAAAGAGCGCAGTTTCCGAATCAGCGTATAACCATCTTGCTCTGACATGCCGATGTCACTAATCAAAATATCTGGTTTTGCTTGTTCAAGTACTGCCAACGCTTCATCAACTGATGCTACCGCAGTGGCAAACGCCCCATATTCTTCAAACATAAAACTGAGAAAGTTACGGGTATCTGCTTCATCATCTACAACTAAAACTCTTAATCCAGCAAGGGGGGTCAATGCCACAGGGGAAGAAATTTCTCCTGTGGCTTCTCTACTGACTCTGCTAGCCCTATTGTCTTGTAGCAGTGGTAATCTCACAGTAAAGGTTGCTCCTTGTCCAGTGCCTAGACTTTGGGCAACTATTGTACCCTTGTGCAGTTCTACTAGATGACGGACGATCGCTAGTCCTAATCCTAGTCCATTGTGCGATCGCGTTGTGGTGCTGTCTGCTTGCCGGAAACGCTCAAATACTTTGGGCAAAAACTCGGAACTGATGCCAATCCCTGTATCGATAACTTGAATTTGGGCGTATTTGTGAGTTATTTCTTGTTCTTCACCACAGACTACTGACAGATTCACATCTACTCTGCCACCCTTAGGGGTAAACTTAATGGCATTAGTTAGTAGGTTCCAGACAACTTGCTGTAAACGGGCTGGATCGCCATAAACTGACCCGACTGAAGTATCCAAAACAGTATTTAACTTAATCTCTTTTGGTTCTGCTAGGGGACGCACTGCCTCTAAGGCTGCCTCCGTTACCGTGAGCAGATTCACCGCAGATACATTTAACCGCAACTGACCACGGATAATCCGGGATACATCTAAGATATCCTCAATTAGTTGCATCTGAGATATTGCGTTGCGTTCAATGGCCTCTAGGGCGCGGGAAGTGGCTTTTTCGTCAAGTTTCTTAGAGCGAAGGATTTTTGACCAGCCCAGCATTGAGGTTAGCGGTGTGCGGAGTTCGTGAGAAAGAACAGCGAGAAACTCATCTTTCATGCGATTTGCTGCTTCTGCTTCGGCTCTTGCCGTCTGTTCTCGAATCACTTGAGCGCGGACTTCTTCTGCTTGTTTGCGTTCAGTAATATCTTCGAGAGTGCCTACATATCCTAGCAATTCTCCTTGACCGGAAAGCATAGGTGATGAGCGAACTTGAACCCAACGGACGATGCCATGAGCGGTTTGAAAACGAAACTCTTCTGAGTAATCACGACCTTCACGAATGTAGTTAGACCAAGTGGCAACTGCTCGTTCTCTATCTTCTGGATGAACAGATTCTAGCCATTTTTTTTGTAAACTCTCTGCCGCTTTCAAGCCACAAATTATTTGATAGCGAGGATTAGTATATCTACATCCTCCTTCGGTATCAATTTCAAAAATGCCAACGGGTGAACAGGTACTCAGCGATCGCAATCGTTCTTCACTTTGCCTGAGTTCGGCATTGACAGCTACCAGTTGCGCTGCTTGTTGCTTGACGGCTTCTGTTTTCTTAAATAGTTCTACGAATACTGTGACTTTAGAAGTCAAAATATTAGGGTCTAATGGTTTGAGCAAATAATCAACTGCACCTAAGGCATAGCCTTTAAATAGCATTTGGTCGCTGGTGCTAAAGGCAGTCAGAAAGATAATTGGAGTGTGACGCGATCGCCCCCGATTGCGAATCAAGGTTGCAGTTTCAAAGCCATCCATCCCTGGCATTTGCACATCTAACAAAATTACTGCAAAGTCTTGATGTAGCAGACACCTCAAAGCTTCTTCCCCAGAAGTAGCTCTTACCAGATTCTCTCCCAGTTTTTCTAGGATTGCTTCTAGTGCTAGCAAATTTTCTAGTTTATCATCCACTAGGAGGATGTTTACTTTGGGTTCCATCTGCATGGGTTTTTTTTTCCGTAATTAATGACAAAGCTTAACCATTTGGGAAGCAATGTTTGAAAGTGTTAAAATCCAGTCTACTGCAACAGCAGAAATTGCTGCTTCTGGCATAACATCACTCTCAGCTGTGGTAGGTTCTTGTACGATAGTAAGTCCTCCCCGCGCTTTTATTTTCTTCAGACCTTGCATACCATCTTGGTTTGCTCCTGTCAATATTACACCAATAACTTGCTCACTGTAGACATCGGCTGCTGACTCAAATAGCACATCGATAGATGGTCTGGCATAAGAAACAGGCTCATCAGTCGAAAGAGCAAAGTGACCTGGTTCAACCAATAAGTGATAATCTGCTGGAGCTATGTAGATATGTCCTGGTAGTATTTCGTCTTTGTCTTCCACTTCTCGAATCGGCAATGAAGTATATTCTTGTAATAACTCCTGGAGTGTGTTGTTAGACTCCTTGTGACGGTGTTGCACGATTGCGATCGGCACTAGAAAATCTGCTGGTAAATTACCCAAGAGAATTTTTAAGGCTGATAACCCACCCAAAGAAGTACCAATGACCACAATTTCAAATGCCACTTGTTTTCTCCTCACACCGATTAGTGTGACTTGATGGCTCATCAAACCCTTTCAGCATTCTCCAGTTCCACCATAGCTACTAAGACAATACGGTTCGGTTAAGCCAAAAGACGCGATAAATCGCCGTCTCTACAAAGGATTAATTATTGTAGAGACGGCGATTTATCGCGTCTTTGTGATTTAGAATTTTCATCAAAAAACCTTAACCGAACCGTATTGGCTACTAAGAGATTTCCAAATCAAAAAATATACCATTACTTTTAGGGCAAGGGAGCAGGCTTGCCGTGACTTGTACTGAGCGTAGCCGAACAGGAGCAGGGAGCGGCAAAGGAAAAATCGTTTTGATTCCAAAAATTGGATAGTTTATTTTTTGGAGTTCCCTAACTTACCTTGACTCGCTTTTATACTTACTAACCAAAATTATATATTTTTGTCATTTACATTACAATTAAAAATTTTATCATTGTGAAATACTTTACATAAAAAATATGATATTTATGGTTTTTTTGAATTTTAGTTAATGCCAGAATCGATACATTATATAAATATCTTTTTGCTAAATCACTAACTTTTAAAATTTTAATTATTATTGTTTTGACAATTTATAAAAATTTACTTAAGCTAAAGATAGGTTAAGGAAATCAACAAACGACAGCGATTTGATTTAGCTACATCAAAAATTGCTGTTGCAGACTATCGGCATGAGGAAATTAATCGCAACAAAAATCATTCCCTAAAGGCAAGTTTATTAAATTTGTCTACCAAAAGCTAAGACATGATTAAGCGTATTGCGCCGCGCACATATTGAACAGATTCCGGTCAATTATAGATAGATACTTGTAGTGGTGTTAGTGAGTATCCATCAATCATTGAAGTTTAATTAGCCATTTTGGATTAAGGTCTTCTGGTTTATATCTCGTCAGGGACGGAATAAATCTAAAATCCAAAATTGATTGACCACAGTGCGGTAGATATGTCCAGGAGAATCCAATGTTTGAGTATTTGACATCTTTGAACGACCATAATTTACCTTATCCAGATACGATTCATCCCATCGTTGTCCACTTCGTAATTGCGATGGTGTTGTTTTCCTTTTTCTGCGATGTAGTTGGCTATTTTACTGGTAAATCCAGTCTTTTTGAGGTGAGTTGGTGGAACATGTTAGTTGCCACGATCGCCATCTTCGTTGCGATTATTTTTGGTCAGTTTGAAGCGGGTTTAGCACAGCCTTACAGCCTCGCAAAATCGGTGCTGAATTTGCATACGCTGATTGGTTGGTCACTTTCGGGAATCATCACAGCAATTACAGCTTGGCGCTATGTAATTCGTGCCCGCAACCCGCAAAAAATATCAATTTATTATTTGGGAGCCGGACTAGTTTTAACTTTGATAGTTGGCTTGCAAGTATATCTCGGAGATGAACTTGTTTGGGTGTATGGATTGCATACAGTGCCAGTTGTGGAAGCAGTAAAGGATGGTCTGTTGCGATGAACTCAGAATTAATTGATCAATTAAGCGGCTCTTTAGGCGCAAACGGATTACCTTACACAATTCCCATTCATCCCAACTTAGTCCATCTGACAATAGGTTTGTTCATCATTGGGATGACCTTTGATATTGTCGGTGTTCTGTTCCCCTTTGAAAAATGGGTCTTCAAATATTTAGCAATTACTGTGGAACGTAACAACTTATTTGATGTTGGCTGGTACAACATGCTAGCTGCCAGCATCATCACATTTTTCACAGTGGCAGCAGGCTTTTACGAAATGCTGTTGGCCACACCACCAGCTGATATGAAAAGTGCCTGGGGATTGCAGGCAATGGAAACAATGCTTTGGCATGGTGTGGGTGGTGTGTTCTTATTAGCGCTGATTGTTGTCTTGACCATCTGGAGAGGATGGCAGCGCTTCGTTTGGGCCAAACAAGAATATAAACAGACAGATAGAGAAGTGCAATGGATCTATCTGTTGGCAGGCATAGCAATCATGTTCATTCTGTACGTCCACGGGACACTAGGGGCGCAAATGGCAGCCGAATTTGGCGTACACAATACAGCAGATAATTTGCTGCGATCGCACCAAGACCTCAACACAATACTCAAATAGTCATTTGTCAATTGTCCTTTGTCCTTTGTTTAAAGTTACTAACCATCGACCAATGACCAATGACCAATGACCAATGACTAATACTTCGGCTTCGCTCAGTACAAGTGACCAATGACCATGAAAATCCAGAAGATTTTAAATATTTTGACGCTGCTTACAGGCGCGATCGCAGTGACTGTTACGAGTCTCTGGATCGGGAAGCAGGCTTACTCCTGGCTTCCCCCCCAAGCAGCAGCCGAATCCCTACTAATTGATGATTTGATTAGCTTCTTAGTAACCCTTGGTTCCTTCATCTTCTTGGGAGTAACAAGTACTTTAATGTATTCTGTTATTTTCCATCGGGCTATCAAAGATGACTTCACCGACGGCCCTGCAATTGAAGGTAATATCACCTTAGAAGTTGTCTGGACAGCAATTCCAGTTCTGTTAGTGTTGTGGATTGCGGGCTACAGCTATCAAGTTTACGAACAAATGGGGATTCAAGGCCCATCTGAAATAGTTCACCTGCATAATCCATTGGGAATGGAATCGGCTTATGCAGAACCAAAAGATGCCCCAGCTAACACTTTAGCGGAACCTGTAGAAAAAATTGACGTACTAGCTAAACAGTGGGCGTGGGTGTTTCACTATCCTGAAAGAGATATTACCAGTACCGAATTGCATTTACCGAGCGATCGCCGGATACGTTTAGCGCTGAAATCGCAAGACGTTCTCCACGGCTTTTATATACCTGCATTTCGCCTCAAGCAGGATATTATTCCCAACCATGCGATCGACTTTGAATTTACTCCCATCCGTCCCGGCAAATACCGATTGACCGATTCTCAATATAGCGGTACATACTTTGCAACGATGCAGGCGAATGTAGTTGTCGAATCTCCTGAAGATTATCAACAGTGGCTAGCACAAGCTGCAACCCAAAAGCCATCCGTAGCAAAAAATCAAGCGGCTTCTGAGTATGCTCAAACATCCAATCAATCAGTCCAAACTGGTTGGGTTACAGTTCCACCTGCTGCACCTCCTCTAGTCAATTCACCTGGTTGAAAGGAAAGTAACCATGACTAATGTTCCTATTGAAGGTATTCTTCTCCCTGATGAGAAGCATAACCACGAATCTCCAAGTAATTGGAAAGAATACTTCAGCTTTAGTACCGACCACAAGGTAATTGGTATCCAGTATCTCGTTACCTCCTTCTTCTTCTTTCTCGTCGGCGGTATCTTTGCGATGGTGATGCGGGGGGAACTGATGACACCCGAATCAGATTTAGTCGATCGCACCGTCTACAACGGTATGTTCACCATGCACGGCACTGTGATGCTGTTTTTGTGGACATTTCCCTCACTCGTTGGTTTTGCCAACTATTTAGTACCCCTGATGATTGGGGCGCGAGATATGGCATTTCCCCGCCTGAACGCCGTCGCCTTTTGGATGGTGCCAGTAGTCGGAATTATCATGATGGGTAGTTTCTTTGTCCCTGGTGGGCCAGCCCAAGCCGGTTGGTGGTCTTACCCGCCAGTCAGTCTCCAAAATCCCACAGGTAATTTGATTAATGGCCAAGTTCTCTGGCTCTTAGCGGTGGCAATATCCGGCGTATCCTCAATTATGGGGGCAGTGAACTTTGTCACCACCATCGTGAAGATGCGGGCCCCAGGAATGGGCTTCTTCAAAATGCCCTTGTTTGTCTGGGCAGTATTTAGCGCCCAAATTATCCAACTATTTGGACTACCGGCATTGACAGCTGGTGCAGTGATGCTGCTACTCGACCTCACAGCAGGCACCGCCTTTTTCGACCCCGCCAAGGGTGGTAATCCAGTAATGTTTGAGCATTACTTCTGGTTCTACTCCCACCCCGCCGTTTACGTGATTATTTTGCCTATCTTCGGCATTTTCTCGGAAATCTTTCCAGTTTATTCACGTAAACCCTTATTTGGTTACAAAGTAGTTGCCGTTTCATCGATTTTGATTGCCGTAGTTAGCGGTATTGTTTGGGTACACCACATGTACGTCAGTGGTACACCCGGGTGGATGCGGTTGATTTTCATGCTGACGACGATGTTTGTATCTGTCCCCACAGGAATTAAAGTATTTGCTTGGGTGGCAACTATTTGGGGCGGTAAACTGCGGTTAAATACCCCCATGCTGTTTGCCTTGGGTGCATTAATCATGTTTGTCTTCGCAGGAATCACAGGCATCATGCTTTCCTCCGTGCCCGTTGATGTCCACGTTAACAATACCTACTTTGTGGTGGGACACTTCCACTACGTCCTCTACGGCACTGTGACGATGGGCTTGTATGCAGCCATCTATCACTGGTTCCCCAAAATGACCGGACGGATGTACTCCGAAAGCTGGGGTAAAATCCACTTCTGGTTAGCCTTCATCGGCACCAACCTCAACTTTTTGCCTATGCACCCATTAGGATTGCAAGGAATGCTACGCCGAGTCGCTTCCTACGCCCCAGAGTATCAATACTGGAATATCATCGCTAGCCTCGGCGGATTCCTCTTAGGAATGTCCACCTTGCCCTTCATATTCAACATGGTGATTTCTTGGATGCAAGGCGAGAAAGCACCCGCTAACCCTTGGAGAGCAATCGGACTAGAGTGGTTAGTTTCTTCCCCCCCCCCAGTAGAAAACTTTGAAGAAATTCCCATCATCGTCTCCGAACCCTACGGCTACGGCAAATCAGAACCCTTAACAGCCAACCTCCCAGAATAAACACAAACTATCGGGAAGACGCAAAAACCCTCCGCGTCCCTCTGCGCTTCCCTCCGCGTTCCTTTGCGTTTCAAATTCCTCTCAAACTAACAGCAAAATGGACAGTTATATCGATTCCCACGAATTGCACCACACAGCCGCAGAACATACCCACGACGAAGAAGGCAACAAGATGTTTGGCTTCATTGTCTTCCTCCTCTCAGAAAGCGTCATTTTCTTGAGTTTTTTCGCTGGATATGCCATCTACAAAACAACAACCCCTAACTGGCTACCAGCTGGTGTTTCGGGGCTAGAAGTAAAAGAACCGACAATCAACACGATAATTCTTGTCGCTAGTAGTTTTGTGATTTACTTAGCAGAACGTGCCCTGCAACGCCATGACTTAGTAAAATTTCGCCTGTTTCTCTTGACAACAATGGCGATGGGTACTTACTTTTTGGTTGGGCAAGCGATTGAATGGAACGGCCTCGATTTTGGCTTCACCACAGGGGTATTTGGTGGAACGTTTTACCTGCTAACAGGTTTCCACGGTTTGCACGTTTTCACCGGCATTCTGTTGCAGTCGATTATTTTGGTACGTTCTTTCATCCCTGGCAACTACGACACAGGCCACTTCGGCGTGAACGCGACTTCGTTGTTCTGGCACTTCGTCGATGTTATCTGGATTATTTTGTTTATCCTCATCTACGTTTGGCAGTAAATGAGAATGAGGGAGTAATTTCTCCCTCTGCTTATTTAATTCAATTGATGATTGCAACACATGCTTGGGGAAAGAAAGACGCGATGAATCGCGTCTCTACAAGTGGTCTGTTTGTCGGATTGTTTTTTCAAATTTGTATTAGACTAAATAACTCGTGTTGGGCACGATCGCAAATAAGGCATACTCATACCAAGCAGTCCATAAGAAACTGCGAATCCATCGCTGGCGCTTTTCGGGACTCAATTCATATTCAAACGCGCCACTAGATACATCAATGGAAGATAGGTGAGAGTTGCAACCGCAGCCGTGTTGATAAGTAAAACCGTATTTAGAAGCAATACTTTGCACCTTCATCTGAATCGCAAACACCTTACCTGCATGGAGTATGGCATCCCAAGCCCGCTTGTGTTCGATATCGCGCTGATCAAATCTTAAGGCGCGTTCTTCAAAAACATGATCGCGGTAAATTGGTGCTAGATGCACATGATAAAAGCTGGCAGGTAGTTCATAACCAAACTCGTTGAATAAATCTATGCCAATGTGAGCCACTTTTACTTCATCAGCATATTCTGTCCCCTTTGACTCCACATCACGGAGAATTTCTGCAAAGTTTGGATAGCTGTGTTTGAGAAAGTCTTGCCCAAAAAATTCTAGGGTTTCCCATGCCAGTTGTGTAAATAGCTGAGAGAATGACGGTATCAAGTGAGCTAGTTGGGGGCGATCGCTAAATAAGTCAACATCACCATGCTGTAATTTGTATAAGAACAACTGTGCCATCTCAACATAGCTCTGAGGATGGGAAACTCCGACACTTGTGGTTCCTCTAGCAATGTCTTGCCATGTAGAAGGTAGTTGAGAAACGTGAACCGCATTTTCTCCAGCAATGACTGCAACAGGAGGACATTCGAGAAGCTGCATCGACAATCTCCTTTAAGAGTTTAATGTGTAATTTACCTTAAGCGATGTCTAGCGACAAGCCGCGTTGCGTCTACGCTAAGTCTATCTTCTGAACACAATTAAAAATGTTTGACAGACTGTCTTTTGACAGCGATGCCTACGACGGGCTACATCTACGCAACTCAATACTGCGTAGGTTTTGAATCGATTCCCTCACCCCCAACCCCTCTCCCAAAATTGGGAGAGGGGAGCAAATTCTCTAGTTCCCCGAATCCCAATATTGGGAGAAGGGGTTAGGAGATGAGGGCAAAACCTCGAAACAAGACAGATTTTTGCTTAAGTTGACACCAATGGGCTTTTTCCACGCCCCTATGATAAATCTATATGTATCAGGATTTTCGTGAATTGGTATAACAGCTTTATGTAAAGCTTGTATAAACTTGATTATTGCTTGATAATAGATGTCTTCAGCTTACATATAAAATTAATTTATATATATTTCATCACAACTCAATATCACAAAATTATTTTTTGTACAAGAAGAATTTCTATTTTTGTCAAGAACAAAACAAAATTTCACAAGATATCGAATCCTCAATAAGTGAACAAAATACATCTGTGCGAAGGATAAATTTTCGCTTAAACATATTTATACAGATATTAAAATGTATTGTATTTTACAAAAAATTACATATTGAAGATTGGGTAAAGAAGTTTACTTGACCTGGGAATAGTGATAAATAAATAAGTGTCTTGATTGAGCAAAAGAAAACACTCAAAAAACCTGATTTACAGCAGTTTTCATGTATTTGAACCACATCTGTCGTAGGGAAAATTGCTCATACGTGTCAACTTAAGCCAGAAGCTAAGATTGGCAAGCTTTCGAGGTTTGACCCTCACCCCCAACCCCTCTCCCAATTTTGGGAGAGGGGAGCAAATTCTCTAGTTCCCCGAATCCCAATTTTGGGAGAAGGGGTTAGGGGATGAGGGCAAAACGTCGAAATAAGACAGATTTTTGCTTAAGTTGACACCAATGAGCAATGTGCCCCTACCGCGTGGTCTATTTACTTTTGAGAAATCAACAATAAAGAATACATACGTCAGTCGCCAGAAAAAGAAGGTGATGGAAGATTTATCCAAATACCTTTGCCTTAACTCGATTTAGATCAAGGAGAAATTCAAATGGCTATTATTTATGGCAACACGTTCAGCGATGTAGTGTTGAAGGGAAATATTACGAATGTATCAGAAATTATTAGCTACACCCAGATTTATCAGCTAGATATCCCCAATAGTGCCGATTTTGGGACAACCGGAACACCATCTTACAGTTTGAATAACTCCGCAAAAATCTTCCCTGCGGGAATTGATCGCATTGCCTACTACTTAGAACTTGACAATGGTAGTGGTTCACGCTGGGTTTGGGTATCAATGGATGCCTTTACTCAAAATCTGGGCCAAATTGGTGTCCCAACTGTTGCTTCTAATGCTTTTTGGCAGCAACCTGTCAGCAATCTGAATGTTGAATCCAATGTGGCAGGAATCCTTACGGGACAGAAAATCAACACCGGCAACATTGAGTTTTGGCCCAACACTTATGTCCAAAATCCCAGTGTTAATAACATCGGAGGAAGTAACTCCTATGATTTTAATGATTCAACCGGGCCAGCTGGCTATGGCTCAATGCAAATCCATAATTATGGGGCAGGGCAAACTCTTCTTGCTTACAACGCATGGAATACTCCTGGTTTAGACGAGGTTGGCATTGGCAATAATACAGCAATAAATACTATAGATGGTAATATTAATCCGGACTGGACTTTTTCCCAAAACGCGAGTAACTATACCATCAAGCAATTGCAAGTTTGGGTAAAACCAATTGATCGTGGTGGTAACGATATCTTTATCGGTAGTATTGGTAACGATATCTTTATTGGTGGTATTGGTAACGATATCTTTATCGGTGAAAATGGTAACGATACTCTTCTTGGCTTTGGAGGCAATGATCAACTAGCGGGCGGTGCTGGTAACGACTATTTAATTGGTGGTGCTGGTAACGACTATTTAGTTGGTGGTGCTGATAATGACAATCTGACTGGTGGTAGCGGGCTAGATTTCTTTAGCTTCAATTTGCCAACTGATAATAGCATCGACACCATCACGGACTTTAATCCAACAGACGATACAATTGGTATTGAAGCTGGTGGTTTTGGCGGTGGACTTGTTGCTGGTACTCTCCTTCAAACTCAGTTTGTTTTGGGAACAGCAGCAAACAATGCCAGCGTTCGCTTTATCTATAATCAATTTACTGGTGCGCTTTTCTTTGATCCTGATGGCACGGGTGCTAGCGCTCAAGTCAAAATCGCAGAGATCACAACCAAACCTGTGATTAGCTTTGCAGATATTGTTGTCAGGGTATAACACAATACGCTTGGGTTAAGGCTAAAACTCTTTGTGAAAATCAATTTTTTTAACGAACCACTCCAGACGCAGAGGAAACAGAGAGAAGAAAAAATGCTTAACTGAACTGTATTGGGGTATAACAGTGCAGAGAGAAGGAAGAAATGCTTAACTGAACTGTATTACCTTAAAAAGGGCGAAAAATAAGGCATTCTTAGCCCCCCTTTTTAAGGCAGGGCTGTTTCATTCCCTAAAGACCTTTAAAAATCAAGGGTTCTAGCAATTAAAAATTGGTTATTTTGTTACCAACGTGCCGAGAAAATGAACTATTTTACTGATATTTAAGTGCTTAAATGTTCATCTCATGGTCACGCTTACTTACAATTTTCTCGCTAACTATGTTGACAAATCCTGTTTGAAATGGAATGAAACAGCCCTGCCTTTTTAAGGGGGGTTGGGGGGATCGATTCAAAACCTACGCAGTATTGAGACGGTATTTCCCAGTTTTGTTTACCGATTTATGACTACCAAGAAGGCAAATTAGCCTATTACACCGCAATTTTCTTATATATTTTCTCACCTTTGACTATTTCTTCATAGTACTGCTCATAGGGGGTGAATCTGATGGATTCTTGCCTTCCTAAACCCAAAATACCAAAGTTGCAAAGGCTATTATAAAAAAGTTCATGTACCCGTTTTTGAAGTACCTGATTGAAATATATCAGCACGTTACGGCAAAGGATGACATTAAACTCATTAAAAGAGCTATCAGTTGCTAAGTTATGCTGGGCGAAAACAACATTTTCTCTTAGAGATGCTCGAAATATAGCGTTATCATACGCTGCTGTATAATATTCTGAAAAAGACTTTTTTCCGCCTGCTTTCAGATAAAGTTGAGTATATTCCTGCATCAGTTTCAGCGAAAAAATACCACTTTTGGCACTTTGTAATACCTTCTCATTAGTATCAGTGGCATATATGCGGCAACGGTGGTAAAGCCCTTCTTCTTGTAGCAAAATTGCCAGTGAGTAGACTTCTTCACCAGTCGAGCATCCAGCGTGCCAGATGCGAATAAACGGATAGGTTTGCAAGAAGGGGATAACTTGATTTCTAAAGGTCTGATAAAAGCTGGGATCACGAAACATTGATGTGACATTCACCGTCAGAGCAA
This sequence comes from Nostoc sphaeroides, assembly GCF_003443655.1. Taxonomy (NCBI): domain Bacteria; kingdom Bacillati; phylum Cyanobacteriota; class Cyanophyceae; order Nostocales; family Nostocaceae; genus Nostoc; species Nostoc sphaeroides. The sequence continues at coordinate 4,740,034 of NZ_CP031941.1, read as the reverse complement.
GCAAAAATCGTTCCAAATAGGCACGGTTGTGGAGTAAGCGTTCTTGCAATGCAGAAACATTTGCTAACCCCTCTAATTCCATGAAGCCCTGAATACGGCGCTTGAGTGAGGAAAGAGCATAATCACGAAAGTCATAACCATAGTACTGATACACACCTTCCAAAAGCAGATGTATTTCTATATCCTCCAAGGTAGGCTTGGGCGAAGTCATAGTACGAATTAGCATATATGTTGAGCCAGTTTCAGTTATTTAAATGTGCTGGCAATACAACGAGTTAAGCTGCTTAGAATTAGCTGAACCAATATTTCCCAAAACACCTGATGGAGAAAAATTTATTCACATTTTATAGTGGTAGGATTTTGATAACTCAAGTAAATCTTACGCCGAAAATAGCTTGCTGGATATATTAAGTTTGCTAACGTTGCTATTTATGGGTTTAAGTTTCACCTGATGGCTGTTATTCCTAAAGCAGCGATCGCTATTATTGAAATCCCAACTAGCCATCTCACCTGATAGCGCAGATTCCTAATCTCTTGGCTTATATTTTCTCTCTGTGGTATAGGATATGGTTGAAGTTCTGCAACTTCAACAGCGACTTGTTGGGGTTTCTTTTGGGCACTTTCAAAAGTCACCTGCGTATGTAGCCAATTAGTGATTAGTTGAGGACAGTTTTTCTTAAACCAATTTAAAGCCAAAGTTCTAAAAACTGGTTTGGACATTCGTGCAATTAATTTCATTACCCTGTTTACGGGTTTCACGCGAAGCTTTTGGTTGATCAGATTGACTGAGCCAACATCATAGAGACAATCCAGAATTAGTTTAACAGTGGCTTCTTCACTGTTAATCAAGTTTTGCAATAAAAGCAGAACATCGCGCATACGCTCTGCTTCAATAACTTTTTCTGTCAAGGTTTCTGGAGAATTTACTGAAGGACTTACGGTTGTATTTAGGTCGTTTCGTCTTACTATTGTCATGTTAGTAACATAGCAGTCATAATAATTTAAGTACACCTGTCTACCGGGAGAAAGACTTTTTATCTAGAGAAAGAACCTAAAAGCCAAATTTTTTTCGTGAGACACATGATTATATGGTGTCTGTAAAAGGGTTATTTGTCTAGTTTCCTGAAAACTTTTATCTACTTCTGAGTAATTGAACTAAAAGCTCCTAGATTCAATGGGAGCATCGGTTTTGAGTAGGAATTCAGCACAGCCTAAACGCCTCGCTACCGCTAATAGGAGTCAGAAGTCAGAATTGATCAGGAGTTCAGTATGATTGGGATATTCATTTATTTATTCTGACTCTTGTATTCTTACCGTTTTGAAAAACATATCTTTATTTTTTATTTAGATGCTAATACGTCAATTTGTGAAACAACCCGTTCTAATTCGTCAATGATTATAGTGGTTCCTGTCTTTCTAAAGACATCCACAAGCGTCCGATAATACCAAAGAGTTCCTTGTTTACCTCCGTGAAAACGTTCCCAAAGTGATTCGCCCAAAACCCGATAATCTTTGAGAATAGATTGGGCATTGTAAAGTTTATCTGCTAATGACACGAGCAGTACTGATGAAGATGCGTTAGAAATATGAGCAATGTATGCTTCCTTGCGCTCTCGCCAAGGTGGTTTTGGAGTTGTATCAGCATCAGTACAACCATCTACAATTGCTGTTACATTGTCACCAAAACGACTGCGAATTTCTTCTCGTGTTGCAGCGCCACCTTGATCTTCGATCGCATCGTGTAAAAGAGCTGCGATCGCTTCATCTTCATTTGCCCCATATTCTAAAGCAATACTGGCAACACCCAATAAATGGGCAACATAAGGAACACCTGAACCTTTACGAACTTGGTTGGCGTGCAGTTGGGTGGCGTAGGTAAGGGCTGTGGTAAAGCGTTCTGATAGCATTGTTTTGAAATAATAAAACAGCTTGTAGTCAGATATTACCCTGATGTTAATGTCAATTTTATAACAAATCACTCCAGACACACAGAATGCAGAGCGGGAAAGGGGTACAGAAGTAATTACAGCTATTTTCAGGTAAATAGACCACGCAGTAGGGGCAATTCATGTAGACGCTTTGCGGTGAGGGGGTTGCAGTCTTCTCTACGAGAGGCTGCGCCAAGGCGGTTTCCGTCGTTAGCGCAGCGTTAGCGACGTTAGGAGCGTCACCCCCGAACCCGCAGGGTATTGCCCCTACGACAGATGTGGTTCAAATACATGAAAACTGCTGTAAATCTCAACCTAAAAATGAGATATCTCTCACTAAAATTGAGATATCCATCAAGATTGCTATGCCTTTAAGAAAATTATTATAATATTGACTAGATTCTATATCAATTCGATACAAGTATGCACCAACCCAAAAATTTGTTTAAAACTACGCTACAAGCTTTATGTTTAAACAAATTTTGATGCAGCATTAATTAAAACAATAAGTATAACGACTAAATTATTAAGATATCATCTTTCTTATGAGCGATATTTGATAATAAGTTTTCCTACGTATACGCCGGAAAAGTTCTGAGTAGAAAAGCCAAAACTTTTATTAGATAAAATTATTTAATTCTACTTTTAGATAGACAATATTTAAATGTTAATTATATCGCCAGATAGATAATATTGTGATGATAATTTATTTAGATTAACTCAAGTATATGCTATTTATAGGAGTTAATTTAATAATGGCAGACAGTCCTGGATTAGGAGAGCAGGCGCTGAATAAAGCGGCAGAAATAGGATTATCTAGCCAATTAGATGAAGTAGAAAAGTTAGATATAGACATCAAAACTGACCCTCTGAAACTAGTTCAAGGTGAGGTAGATGAAGTCAAGATTGAAGGCGAAGGTTTGGTTATGCAGAAAGACCTCCGCATGGAGGAATTGGAAATGCAAATGACTAACGTTGCCATTAATCCTCTGAGTGTGGCTTTTGGCAAAATTGAACTGACCAAACCTACTGAAGCTAAAGCACAGGTTGTGTTAACCGAAGCCGATATTAATCGCGCCTTCAACTCAGAATATGTGCGATCGCAACTGCAAAGCCAGAAAATCCACGTTAACGGGCAACTCACCACTATTGAACCTCAAAATGTAGAATTTCGACTACCTGGCGATGGGAAAGTGGCTTTAAATGCCAGCGTGAAATTAGTAGAAACTGGTGAAAATCAGCAAGTTGCTTTTTCCGCAGTCCCCAAGATTAGCGGCAATGGAAAAACTGTTGCTCTGGAGAATGTCGAGTATGGCAAAAGTGAGGAAATATCGCCAGAGTTGACAAAAGCTTTGATAGATCAAACTAGCGAAATTCTAAATTTGAGTAACTTCGATTTAGAAGGAATGAGTCTGCAAGTTAACCAACTAAAAGTAGAAGTAGGCAAACTAACCCTACAAGCTGAAGCTTATGTTGAAAAAATTCCTTCACCTTAAAAATAAATAAGACGTTAATAAATTCAGGATACTAAAATGGAAACTACAGACACAACGCAAACAAGTTCAACACCTTTCCCAAATATTCCACCAGTTATTGAAAGTAACGACAGTGAGTATCTTGATAGCGGCGTACCTAGCACAGTTGCGATCGCAGGACATCCCCTACATCCTTTGAGTGTGATCTTTCCCATCGCCTTTTTAGCCGCCGCTTTGGGAAGTGACATCGGCTACTGGTTAACTCACGATTTCTTTTGGGCTAGGGCTTCGCTATGGTTAATCGGACTCGGATTAGCTGGAGGCTTACTCGCAGCAGCGATCGGTCTGAGCGACTTTTTGAAAATTGAACGAGTTCGCAAGCGCACCGCCGGTTGGGTGCATTTGATACTTAACGTTTCTATCCTGGTTTTATCACTCGTCAACTTTCTCCTGCGTTGGGGCGACGCTGAGTCCCGAATAGTACCTTGGGGACTATTAATCTCCCTTGTTGTTGGTACACTGACTAGCGCTTCCGGCTGGTTCGGTGCTGAACTCTCCTATCGCCACAAAATCGGTGTAGTAGGCGCTGGTAGCAGAAGATATCCATAACGAAATAATTCGTAATTAAAATCCAAAATTACGAATTATTAAGAAAGAGGAGTGCAGAGGCTAAAATTTTCGTTAGTCTTTAGCCTTGAGAAAATGCTCCAACATCGTAACCAAACAATATTTATTATTCTTTCTCTGCTCATCGTTGTACCGATGGGCTTTTTGTTTAAGTACTACACAGGCCCTGCCCAGCAATGGTTTAATGACTACGGAGCAGCTATATTTTACGAAATATTTTGGTGTCTGTTTGCATTTTGGTTTTTTAGAAGTCGGGCGGCGATAATCCAAATTCCTATATGGGTTTTTGTCATCACCTGTATACTAGAATTCTTGCAACTTTGGCATCCGCCGCTATTAGAAGAGATTCGCGCCACCTTGATAGGTAAATTGTTACTTGGTACTACCTTTGTTTGGTGGGATTTTCCTCATTATGTATTGGGTTCTGTCTTAGGTTGGTTGTGGCTACGACAATTACAGAAAATAGGTTATGCAAAAAAAAGTCAAAGTTAAACCTAATTCAAAACAGCAAAAAATTGAAGAACAACCTGATGGCAGTTTAACTGTGTATTTAAAATCGCCCCCAGTCGATGGTAAGGCTAATGAAGAGTTAATTAAACTATTAGCAAAGAAATTTGATGTAGCCAAATCTGATATCAGAATAAAATCAGGTTTGTCCGCTCGGCAAAAGCTGATAGAAATTGATACAGACTACTAGTAGCTGCTTATTAAAAGGGAACAGGGAACAGGCAAGAGGGAACAGGGAAATCCCCATAATTAAAATTAGGGGATTTGTACAAGGACGTATTTTTTCTTGCGCTGCGCGTCCCCTTAAAAAATGTTTTTATTTTTTTTCATAAATAAATTTAGGGGCTTTAGACCCAAAATTCGGGCAGGTTTTCAAAGCTGTTCCCTGTTCCCTCTTCCCTGTTCCCTGCCCGAAGGGCTTGGTAATAACCTTATTGGAAAATGCCTCCTGCTGAATGTGAGGCAATGTCCCACCCAATATATCCTCTAGCAAAGCCAAGAAACGAGAGACACAAAAGAAGCAAAATAGACTTTTTATGCTTGTGTAATACTGATATACCTTGGTTGAGCTTTGACTCTTTCTATCCAATTTTGGATAGCAGGAAATTGTGTTAAATCGAACCCACCTTCATCAGCTACATGAGTGTACGCGAACAAGGCGATATCAGCAATTGTGTAACGCTCTCCTACAAAAAAGCTGTGAGAAGTTAAGTGTTTTTCCATCAGGCTAAGTGCTGCATAACCTGGTTCACGTTTTTGCTTTATAGCTTCACTATATTCTTCAGCTTTACCTAAAATAGAAATCCAAAATCTTGATGTAGCAATAAAAGGTTCATGGCTATACTGTTCAAAACATAACCATTGCAGCACCTGCGCTCGTAAAAAGCGGTCATAGGGTAAAAATTCTGTACCTTCACTTAAATATACCAATATGGCATTTGATTCTGCCAAGTATTTCCCTGACTCGATTTCAATAAGAGGTATCTTTCCATTTGGATTTTTACTTAAAAATTCTGGTGTTCGAGTCTCGCCTTTCAAAATGTTAAGCTCTACCCTCTCAAAAGGCATACCTAGTTGTGTTAATAAAAGACGTATCTTATAACCATTACCAGAAGGTAAAAAATCGTACAGACACAGTAGTTCCATGCTAAAATGCAGTTAAGAATATGTTGAGAATTAGAGGTTCAAAATACAATATCTTACCAAAATATTTTCCCAAAACCGGATGATTTTTTTGAAGATTTCGCTTAGAAATAATAAAGAGAAATAATAAATAAAATTATCTGGAAAAATAAAAAACATTATTCATTTCTAGATTGAGATGTTTAATTTAGTTAGTGGTCGAGAATAAAAGTATGTGTGGAAGATTTACTCTAAATCAGTCAGCAGAAGCTTTAGCTCAAGTTTTCCATGTCGTCGAGCCAGTTCTGGATTTAGCAGCCGGATATAACATTGCACCGACGCAAATGGTGGCAACAGTGTTAGAAAATCCCGAAAGCGAAAAGCGTGAATTTAAGCAGTTGTATTGGGGATTAATTCCCTCATGGGCGAAAGATGCAGGGATAGGGGCAAAGCTGATTAACGCTAGGGCTGAAACTGTTGCCGAAAAGCCTTCTTTTCGTTCGGCTTTTAAGCATCGACGTTGTTTAGTGATAGCTGATGGCTTTTATGAGTGGCAACGGCAACAAGGCAAAAAGCAGCCATTTTATTTTCGCCTTCAAGATGGGCAACCCTTCGCCTTTGCAGGTTTATGGGAGAAATGGCGTTCGCCTGCTAACGAAGAAATAATCTCTTGTACAATTTTGACAACGGCAGCTAACGAATTACTCCAACCTATCCACGAGCGGATGCCAGTGATTCTAGAGCCAGAAGATTACGATTTATGGCTAGATTCCCAAGTGCAAACGCCCCAAACCCTACAGCAGCTGTTGCGTCCCTATCCAGCCCCAGCAATGACTGCGTATCCAGTTAGCACCTTGGTAAACAACTCTCGGCATAATAGTCCAGAGTGCATCATCCCACTCAGTGAGAAGAATGCCCCCACAAATCAGTTAAATTAGCTATTGAGTGGACAACGGGACAAGGAGAATAACCAATGCCCCATGCCCAATGCCCCATGCCCAATATCCACAGACAAATATGCCAAGAACACAAAAGAACGATAATTTTGTTGACAAATCCTTTACAGTGATGGCGGATATCATCCTGAAGATCCTGCCAACCAACAAAAAAGCTAAAGAAGCGTTTGTTTATTATCGAGATGGCATGTCAGCCCAAGCAGAAGGGGAATATGCTGAAGCATTAGAATATTATGAAGAAGCTCTAACACTAGAGGATGATACCAACGATCGCGGCTATATTTTCTACAATATGGGGCTAATCTATGCGAGCAACGGCGACCACAACAAAGCTTTAGAACTGTATCACCAGGCAATTGAGTTAAACCCACGGATGCCCCAAGCCTTGAACAACATCGCCGTGATTTATCACTACCAAGGCGAAAAAGAGAAAGAAGCTGGAGATAACGAGGCTGGCGAAGCACTGTTTGACCAAGCCGCAGACTATTGGATTCGAGCTATTCGCATGGCTCCCAATAACTACATCGAAGCTCAAAACTGGCTAAAAACCACCGGGCGATCGCAAATTGACGTATTCTTTTAGTCATTAGTCATTAGTTCTTTGTCATTTGCTAAGGACTAATGACCAATGACCAATGACCAATGACAAATGACAATTTATGATTGACCAACAACAAGTTCATAAAGTAGCTAATCTTGCTCGTTTAGAATTGACTCCAGAAGAAGAGGAACAATTCACTACCCAGTTAGGAAGTATTCTGGATTATATTCAACAGTTGGATGAACTTGATGTTAGTAATGTGCCCCCAACAACGCGGGCAATTGATGTCAGCAACATCACACGAGAGGATAAATTGCAACCCTATCCTGACCGAGAAAGCATCCTTAACAGTGCGCCTGAACAGGAAGGCGAATTTTTCAAAGTACCAAAAATCCTCAACGCTGAATAGTCAAAAGTCAACAGTCAAAATTTTTAGATTTTTGACTGTTGACTAACGCTCTTTTATGACTCTCGTGGGATAAAAATCATCTACCCTTATTTTTAAGGACTTTTATGAATTTAGGCTTTTGTTGGGTTGAGGAACGAAACCCAACCCCAACAAAATCAGAGATTGTTGGGGTTTCACGAATGTTCAACCCAACCTACGAATATTTTATTTTTTCAGAGTAATAAAAGAGCGCTAATAACTAAGGAGATAATTATGGGTTTGGGAATTCTTAAGGATGGTCAGTGGATATCTCGAAGGGATCAAGAAGACTCAAAAGGTAAATTTATCCGTCCATCAACTACTTTCCGTAACCACATTACAGCCGATGGTTCTAGTGGGTTCAAAGCTGAAGCAGGGCGTTATCATCTGTATATTTCTTGGGCTTGCCCTTGGGCGTGTCGCACTGCCATTATCCGCCAATTGAAAGGACTCCAAGATGTCATTGGGTTATCAGTCGTTGCCGCAGAAATTGATCAAAATAGCTGGGAATTTGGTGATGAACCGGGGTGCATTCCCGATACAGTCAACGGTACTCAGTATCTTTGGCAACTTTATCTAAAAGCTGATCCTAACTATAGCGGTCGGGTGACAGTTCCAGTTTTATGGGATATCCAAAATGGGACAATTGTCAATAATGAATCCCGCGAAATCATTCGGATGTTTGATACAGAATTCAATGCTTTCGCTAAACAAAATATCAACTTTTATCCAGAACATTTACAAAAAGTAATTGACGAGACGATTGATAAAATTTATCAACCAATAAATAACGGTGTCTACCGGGCAGGATTTGCTACTACTCAGTCGGCTTATGATGAAGCGGTAACGGAATTATTCACCGCTCTCGACTACTGGGAAAAAGTATTAGGAAATCAACGCTATCTTTGCGGAAATCAAATTACTGAGGCGGACTGGTGTATGTTCACTACTCTGTTTCGTTTCGATGTAGTTTATTATGTGCATTTCAAATGCAACTTACGCAGGATTGTAGATTATCCGAATCTGTGGAATTATCTCAAAGAACTTTACCAACAGCCGGGAGTCAAAGAGACTTGCAATCTTGACCACATCAAACGGCATTATTACAGAAGCCATCCCCAAGTTAACCCAACTCGCATCGTCCCAAAAGGGCCACTGATTGATTTTGATGCACCCCATAACCGGGATAAAATATTTACTTGATTGTTTTGTTCGCTTGTCGCGTCATCGCTTTATAGCGTTAATTTTTGCAAAATATACCTACTCCAGTACAAATACTCAAAATTACAGGAATTCGATAAAGTTTAGAGGATATTTGAAAAATCCTTTTGTCGAGCTTGAAAACAACTAGCAGGGCTGCGGGGTTCTTTTATTAAAAGAAGTTACAAAATTTCGGTTAAAGTGCCGAATGGCACTAAGAAAAGCCCAAAGACTTATGTAGCAATCGTTCCCAGCCTCCAGGCTGTGAACGAATTCTGAATGGGCTGCTGCCTCTTGTCAAAAAAGAGGAGGCGGAGCCTCTAGGAATGGTTTCCCAGCCTGGAGGCTGGGAACCAGTTGGAGCAAGGGCTGTATCTTAACTTAGTGCCATTCGTTAAAGTGCCCAAGACTAGACGATGGTGAAGATGCTCAATCACCCGGATGTGACCCCCGTAAATGCAGTCAAAAGGGGGGCGTTGAATAATTAACTTGTAACAAAGGTCTTCGTGAGTTTCTACGGTTATAACAGAAGGTGACATTAGGATACACTGGCTTTTGAGTACACTAGAAGTTCAGCAGCAACAAACAAAATCGCTGCTGGTTACTTCATGCCTAGTATCCTATTGCTTTTTGCTGTATGAAACTTACTTAAATCTACGGCTAGTCTCCCTGAAGAAGGTTTCTGAGCATCTAAAAAGACTCCCACTGTTTTGAGGCTATAGCCTTAGAATATTTACAAGCTTTACTTACGAATTAGCTCTCTCTAGAGAAAGAAAGTACCGTTTTTGCTGTCTAAGCTGACATTCTACCTGTTTCTATTGGTATCTGTGTAGCTTAACAAATCAACGGATTCATTAATATTAAGCCTGTTTTACTATTTAGTTTCTTACCCTGACCTATTAGACAGCTAGAGTGTTCATTTCACTTTGTTCAATAGCTTTTAGCCCTTATCGCTCCCATGCTCACCCATCACCGCAAGCCCGTGTGCTTATCACTTATTTCCACTGACCTACCAATCTGGTCTGTTGTGGAAACTGCCGCGACATTGTATCAAAAAGATACTGATAGATTCCATTTGCTGCTGACCGCACCGCCCCTAATTAGCTGTGAAGTAGAGACTGTAGTAAGTCCAGAGGATACACTTCCCCAAAGTAAGAGCAAAGCTTACGCCCCTAACAGTCCCAGAATTTTGTGGCTGGAGATTTCCCCTTATCGGGTCATCATGACCATGCAAGGTAACGCTCAAGTGAGTTACCGTCACTTTTGGGAACGGGGCATTTATGGCATTAGTCGCTATTGGTTGCCAACTGAGTCGTTGCAACCTAACAATCCGATTCGTTTACGAAATTTTACTAGTAGCCTAATTCTCAACGGACATCCCTTACCAGAACATTTGCGTCTGGAATATGAATTGTGGGCAGAAAAAGTCCAACTAGGATGCTACATACTGAATTTGGAAATTAAACATTGATAGTTATGGGGAGTAGGGACTGGGGACTGGGGACTGGGAGATATGAGGGGACAAGGGGAATCATTCTTAACTCCTAACTCCTAACTCCTAACTCCTAACTCCTAACTCCTAACTCAGCACTCCCAATACCCTATGTCTTTCAACCAAAATAACTGGGTTGGTTTCCAGGTTTCCATTTAATATTGCAACCAACACTCGGCTTTTGGTCGCTTGTAACGGGTTTATCTGCCAGCACTGCTTCAATGGCTGCGCGTAAATCTGCGCCTGTTACAGGTTTACCATTACTGGGGCGGCTATCGTCTAATTGTCCGCGATAAACAAGTTGCCGTTGGTCATCAAATACAAAAAAATCAGGTGTGCAAGCTGCTGTGTAAGCCTTTGCCGTTTCCTGACTTTCGTCGTAGCATAAGGTAAAATTAAACCCTTGTTCTGTCGCAAATGCTTGTAACGACTCTGGCGCATCATCTGGGTAATTTTTTGCATCGTTAGCACTAATGGCAACGATCGCTAAATCACTTGTAAAATAATCTTTTCCTAACTGCACTAATTCTTGTTGAATGTGCTTTACAAATGGGCAATGCCGACAAATAAACATTACCAACAGCGCTTTTTTACCTGCAAAGGTGGAAAGTGAAGTTGCCTTTCCAGATACTACTTCCGGTAGATTAAAATCTGGTGCTTTTGTGCCTATTGGCAACATAGTTGAAGCTGTTAAAGCCATAGTTCACCCAATATTTTTACGCTGATAACTAACGGCTTTTGCTATCAGTATATTTTTACTCTAGCACTAAGTTTTCCATAAATTAAGAGACGGTAAATTTACCGTCTCTTATTATTTGTTGAGAATTAAGTTATAGAAATAAGTTTTTACAGACTTGCCAAAATACCAACGATGCCGTGTCCTGTGAATACTTCTAATGCTATGAGAGAGACAAAACCAATCATTGCTAAACGACCATTGAGCATTTCTGCATAGGGAGTGAAACCAGTGCGATCGCCTTGCTCATCTATATAAACCTTTGGCTCGATCGCAAAGTTGTTCAGTTTGCCTTGGTCATCAATTATAGCAGTGTTTGTACGCATGGATTTTTCCCTGTCTTCTCTTTATATAAATAACTGTAACAAAGTTATTAATTTTTGTAAAGTATCTTAATCTGGTCAAGTAGAAGACCCAACCAGAGATATGATCGTGGATCGAGTTAAAAGCTATCTATAACAAGCAAGCTCCGCTCCTTCTGCGTAAGCAATCTCAGTTACCAATCCATTCCCCATAAGCTAATGCATCGATTTCGAGTAGAGGTTATTGCCAAAACACCAAACCCGCAGCAGGTGATTTATGCCGCGATGCACCAAGACTATACCGATGGGTTCGTGTATGATGAGCGCGACTCTTGGCCCTCGGAGTCACAAAGCGGCGAAGTTATTGTTAAGCGACTTTTAGCCGGGGAGAGGGGACACTACGGGCCTCTAGAGCATCCCCAAATTGTTTTCAACTGTGGCTACTTTCCTCACAGTGTGATGCAGCAGGCCCGTACTCATCGTGTAGGAGTATCATTTGATGTTCAGTCATTTAGGTACACAGGCAACCAATTTATTGACGTAGTAGAAGGTAAGAAAGACATAGAAGATGTTTTTTACGTCCGTCCCGTTGGTTATTACACTGATAGACAAGGAAAAAAGTACCATTATTCACCAGAGCAACGAGCAGCAGATTTGCAGTGGTGTCTAGAAGCAGCTAAACGATATAAAGCTGATTTTGAGGGTGGAATGTCTGAAGAACATGCAAGAGGTAAAGTGCCTTTTGATTATCGCCAGCATTTTGTAGTTAGTTTCAATTTAAGGTCTTTCTTGCATTTTTGTGACCTGAGAAATAAGAAAGATGCCCAACTTGAAATTCAAAAGTTGTGTGAAATGATGTGGCCTCATTTTGAAGATTGGGCACCTGCGATCGCACAATGGTATGAAAAGCAGCGTCTAGGTAAGGCAAGATTAGCACCATAATCACATTTTGGGGAATTCATAGTGAATTCTGACCGGAGACGGAGCGTCTCTAGCTCCGCTCCTGAGTTCTGAATTCTTGTTATAAAAAATTAGTAAAATGCTTTCATGCGTCGAGACTCAATATTTTACAAACTGTTTCAACAGTCTCCCAATTTGCTGTTTGAACTAGTGGCAAATCCTCCAACTAATGCAGATAGTTATCGTTTTGATTCAGTCGCCGTCAAAGAACCTAAATTTGAAATTGACGGAGTATTTCTACCACCTGAAAGCGATGGTGCTGGAGTTGTATATTTTTGCGAGGTGCAGTTCCAGAAAGATGAACAACTTTATGAAAGAGTATGGGCTGAATCTTCGTTATATTTCTACCGCAACCGTGCCAGATTTAGCGACTGGCAAACAGTGATAATTTACCCGTCGCGCAGTATCGAACAAAGCGATATTCATCCTCATCGCTCATTACTGAACGGCGGACAAGTACATCGGGTGTATTTAGATGAATTAGGGGATATTCGTCAGTTACCTATATGGGTAGCGCTGATGGTACTAACTACAGTGGATGAAGAACAAGCACCAGAAGAAGCAAGGTACTTGTTAACAAGAACCACTCAAGAAATGCTATCACCATCGAATCGCGCCATAATTGAATTAATAACGACGATCATGGTGTATAGGTTTGAACAGTTAACTCAAGCGGAGGTAGAGTCTATGTTAGGAATTACGCTGAAGGAAACGCGAGTTTATCGAGAAATTAAGGAAGAAGGACGGGAGGAAGCAACAGCTAATCTTATTCTCCGGCAATTGACTAAGCGATTTGGCGAACTTTCTGAAGAAATACGCTCCTCAATTTCTGGTTTACCTTTGCCCGTGCTGGAAGATTTGGGTGAAGCACTGTTAGATTTTACTAGTTTGGCAGATTTACAGGTTTGGCTGGAAGCGCTATGAAGGTTTAGACTATCTCATATAGACTTTTCTAGGACGATGGATATTCAAAAAGTTCTATGCGATCGCCTAATTATTTCCTCTGATCCAGATATTATGAGTGGTACTCCTGTGTTTGTTGGAACGCGAGTTCCATTGCAGACTTTTTTCGACTATCTAGAAGGTGAAGCAGGTTTAACCGAATTCTTAGAAGATTTTCCACATTTGCAAACTCAGGTGTTACAAGTTTTGGAGGTGATTGCAAAAGCAATGCTGAATCAGGAGCAAATTACTTATGCTCATTCTGCTTGATGAAAATCTTCTGAGTAAGAAGTTCAAGAAGCCGTTCATACACTTTATGACTGATATTGAAATAAGTTATTACTGATTTCTTTTTCTATATCTATGTTACTTAAAATAGCCATAAATAACTTTTTCTTTATTTTTAATTACTTAGACTTTAGCTAGAGTTACAATCTCTAGTTGATCCTGATATTTACCTCGACGGGCTTCGTAACTGATAGCGCATGGTTCACCTTCTAAAAATAGCAATTGCACTACACCTTCATTCGCGTAAATGCGACAGTCAGCGCTGGAAGAATTGGAAAACTCTAAGGTAAGATGACCTCGCCATGCAGCCTCAGCAGGCGTTAGATTTGCTATTATGCCACAACGTGCATACGTAGATTTTCCAATACAAATTACAGTGATATTCTCAGGAACCTCTAGTTTTTCTAGAGCAACCCCAAGCCCATAACTATGAGCAGGTAAAATAAAGTAACTGCCATTAGCATCTGTGTGCAGTGCAGTTGGCTCCAGATTCTGGGGATTAAAGTTTTTGGGATCAACTACAGTTCCGGGAATGTGGCGAAAAATGCGGAACTCTGCCGAGGAAAGGCGTATATCATAGCCATAAGAAGACAAACCGTAGCTAATTACAGGTTGAACCGCTACAGACTTATCTTTTTGTACTTTTCGGATTAAACTTGGCTCAAAGGGCGAAATCAAACCCTTTTGAGCCATTTCAGTAATCCAGATATCGTTTTTAATCACAACTTCACAGCTAATTCAAACCGAACTATAGGACTAGTATTTGATTTATGAAAAAATCTAAGTATATGTAGGGTGTGTTACGGCTTCCGTAACGCACCAGAATCTTCGGATGGTGCGTTAGCCTACGGCATAACACACCCTACTGAAATATTTTCAGAAATCAAATATGATTCCTATACTAGGATATCCTGAATTGAGTATTTTGTTTAAGGTCGATAACTCCGACGGATTTCTGTAATTTGATCTGCCACATCCAAGAGAGATTTTGGCATCTCTGGCCCTGTGAGAATAATATCGACGTGGGGAGGGCGCTTTGCCAGAAACGCTAAAACTTCCGTTTCAGGAATTAAACCAAAGTTAATCGCTAAACTTAACTCATCTAAGACAACGAGAGAATACTTACTCTCACACACTACCTGCTGTGTATACTGCCACAGTTTTTGTAAAGCTTGATTTTCAGTATCGTCTAAATGTGGTGTATCAATACAACGAGGTAAATCACAGCGAATCCAATCTAAATTTTGTCCTAGTTGTATAGGTCGATCCTGTCCTTGACGAATGCCTCCTTTGAGAAACTGCACTATTAATACTGGAGTTCCTTGTCCAGCTATTCTCAGTGCTTGAGCCATAACAGTTGTAAAAAAGTTTCGATGGGAACTAGTGAAAACTTGCACTAGCCCTTCAACTAGATATGGTAAGGTAAGTGTTGAATTTATACTTGGAGTTTCTAGCTGGGCAACCATAGGGTAAAGTTCAAAAAATTACAATAAATTAAGGGGTTGGGCTGGCGGTACTTATTACAAGTCTGCCTGTATAATCTATCTGTTTTTCCCAAGTGTGGTGGATTTGGCAAATTGCATTCTTAGTCAAACACTACGTTTGTGTTGAAGTCAAGGGTTATTTTCGTTTTTCCTCTGAAAGTAGTTGTAAAAATGAAAACATAAGAGTTACAGTTCCAATTATTTAAAAAAGCTGGGCATAACGGCTGAAAATCGCTAAATATTAGATTTATCGGTTGTTTGGGCAAAACAGACTTAGCAAGTAGTGAATTTGACAGGATGAGGAGTTAATTGTTGTGAAATTAGTGATTCTGGGAGGTTCAGGATCGGGTAAAAGCACTCAAGCACAAAGGCTTTGCAGATACTTTGATATTCCTTTGGTTTCTACAGGTGAGATTTTACGGGAAGCGATATCTGGCGATCAACTCCTCCCGGAGTTCCAATGACCCGAGGCCGACCCCCGGACTTCTCTTTCGGTTTACGCTAGCCTGAGTGAACTAGGTTATCACGCCCGGCCCTATATGCAAAAAGGGGAGTTGATTCCAGATGAAATAATCATTGAATTGATCCGAATTCGCCTCAGACAACCAGATATTAACGGAGATTGGGTGTTGGAAGGCTATCCCCGTACCGCCTTTCAAGCTGAAGAATTAGATTTTTTATTGGATAATTTAGAACAAAAGCTAGATTGGGCAATTTATCTCCAAGTGTCGGAAGCTGTCATGGTTAGCCGATCCTTGGGGCGATCGCTACCAGATGACCAACCAGAAATCGTACAACGGCGTGTAGAATTATTCTACGATCGCACCATTCCAATACTTGAATATTACGACCGTCGTCGCCGCTTATTGACCATCAACGGCGACCAGTCACCAGATATGGTACAGCAAAATATTTTGACTCTGCTTTCAGTTCCTTAGAAGGAGGCAGGGCGCAGGGGGCAGGGAGAGAAATAATAACTAATGACAAATGACAAATGACAAATGACACTAAGGTAATCTTAAGGCAGTATTCTAAAACTTGAGGCAACTCCAATGGCTTGGCAGCGTCCTGACGGTCGTCTTCCTTACGAACTACGTCCGATCAGCTTTCACCCCAATTTCACCCGCTTTGCCCCCGGTTCTGTTCTCGCAAGATGCGGTGATACGCAAGTACTTTGTACTGTTAGCGTTAATAAGGGAGTTCCGAAGTTTCTCGAAGGAACTGGTAAAGGCTGGTTGACTGCTGAGTACCGGATGCTACCATCTGCAACCCAAAAACGCCAAGAAAGGGAATTATTGAAATTATCTGGACGGACGCAAGAAATTCAACGTCTAATTGGCCGCAGTTTACGCGCAGCAGTGGATTTTGAGGCATTGGGAGAACACACGTTGATTGTGGACGCTGATGTGTTGCAAGCAGACGCTGGAACTCGAACAACAGCCATTACAGGCTCGTTTGTGGCGTTGGCTCATGCAATTTCTAAATTATTGCAAGAGGGGATGTTGGAGCGATCGCCTCTGTGTGGACAAGTAGCAGCAGTTTCCGTAGGATTACTGGAGGGAGAGCCATTTTTGGATTTGAATTATATCGAAGATGTGGCTGCAACAGTAGATTTTAACGTGGTGATGAATCAACACCTGGGAATCATTGAAGTCCAGGGAACAGCCGAAGAAGGCAGCTTTAGCCGGACTCAGTTGGATCAACTGCTAGATGTCGCCCAAAAAGGAATTCAGGAATTGTTAATCGCCCAACGCGAAGCGATCGCTGACTGGAAAGGGTTATTTGTGGGAGATTAATAATATGTCATTACCCAGTCCAAAATAAAGTGATTAATTAGTTTTATTAATTTTTAATAAGAATTAATAAATGTATCCTCTGTGGCGTTAATCAACAAAGTATCAAGTAATTGGGTGTAAATACAAATAATCATGAGAGCCGTTAGTAGTTAGTACAACTGACTACTGACAACTTGCCGTTGAAGGTATAAGCGTCTACGTTTTTCCAGCCTACCTAATCCATGATGTTAAATGTTTCAAAAGTTAAAAAGGAGGATTGTAATAAGTTCGGTATTGTATTGCCAGAAGCCAGCAATATGATGATGGAGCCATGAACAAAACCGTTGAAGTTCTACCGGATCAGCCGGCGCTGGTTGCACGAGCGCTAGAATTAATTCTGTCGAAGTTAGAAACTGCCATTGAGCAACAGGGGCGGTTTAGCATCGCCTTATCTGGGGGTAGTACACCTAAACCGTTATACGAAGCGATCGCTAATCAAAAACTGCCTTGGGATAAAATTCATATATTCTGGGGGGATGAGCGTTACGTACCACCAGATCACCCCGATAGCAATGAACTGATGACGCGTCGGGCGTGGCTAGATCGTGTTGATATCCCAGCAGCTAACATTCACCCCGTACCAACCTTAGAAGCCAAGCCAGAACTGGCTGCTGCTAAGTATGAACAACAGCTTAAAGAATTTTTCAATTCTTCTGGGGTGGAGTTTCCCTCGTTGGATGTAGTATTGTTAGGAATGGGTGATGATGCACATACCGCATCTTTGTTTCCCCACACAGAGGCTCTCAAAGTACGCGATCGCCTAGTTACGGTGGGTAACAAAGACGGAAACCCCAGGATAAGTTTCACATACCCCTTCATCAACGCTGCGAACAGTGTGATTTTTCTAGTTGCTGGTGCTAATAAACGACCAGCTTTAGCGCAAGTCTTTGCACCTGTAGCAGATGACTTTACTTACCCATCCCGCTTAATTCAGCCCCAAGGAGAACTTTGGTGGCTGCTAGATGCGGCAGCAGGTTTGGAACTCCAACATTAAACTTGGAAATTGGGCATGGGGCATGGGGCATTGGGCATGGGGCATGGGGCATTGGGAAGAGGACAAGGGGAAAGACTTCTTGCAAGTTCTCCTCATGTCCCCTGCCTCCCCTGCCTCCCCTGCCTCCCCTGCTCCTCCTCCCTTTCCCCGTGTCCAATTGGTTCCATCACCAGTAATTGCTAGAATCTAAAGCTAGGGCCGCCCTCTGCTTGCCAGTCCTACCTATATTTATGATGATCTTGAACAAAGGCTAAATATCGATGATCGTCTGCCCGAATTGCAATCATCCAAACCCTGATGGCGCTGTCCAGTGTGAAGCTTGCTATACACCCTTACCCGCGACTACTAACTGTCCCAGTTGTGGGGCAACTGTGCAGGCAGATGCTGCATTCTGCGGTCAGTGTGGCTATAATCTTCACTCCGCAGGAGTTCCACACGTTCACGCGGCAACAGTAGCTACAACAGTTACTCCCGATGTTCCTGTAGAAGTACCGCCATTAGTTCCACCCGATCCACTGTTAGAACCTTTACAACCAGATGCTTTGGAAATGGGCGGATCTACTAACTCCCATCCCCCTGAATCATCTTTACCAGCAACAGAGGTGGCAGCTCCCCCAGTCGCTTTGCCAGAGGTATCTGTGGCAGAAAGCAGCCCTCCAGAACCAGCGCCAGCCTTAGAAGCTCAACCCGTAGTCTCTATACAAACTATTCCTACTCCACCACCGTTGGAACCAGCGCCAGCCCCTGAAGCCGAAGTACAGGAGCCAGCCGCACCAGCACCAACTGCAACTGTTGCCAAAACGCAATTGCAGCAGGTTACAGCGCGGTTAATCCACGTTCAAACTGATCGGTTAATTGAATTGCCACAAAATCTCTCTGTGATTCATATCGGCAAGCCCAATGACCGGATTCCCCCAGATATAGATGTTTCAGGATTTCCCAATTCAGAAGTTGTCTCGCGGATTCATGCAGATATTCGCGTTGAGGGAGATGCTCATTATGTAGAGGATGTAGGAAGTTCTAATGGCACTTACATTAATAATTTGCCACTTTTACCGGGGAATCGTCATCGCTTAAGACCAGGCGATCGCATCAGCTTGGGTAAAGGAGACTTAATGACATTCCTCTTTCAACTTGCTTAACTGATTCTCTATCAATTGTGACATCAGTCTTGCGAATTTGAGATTTTGGACTTCGGCTTACCTCGGCTTTGCTCGGCACAAGTCGCTCAGTCGAACAATTTTGGATTTTAGATTGAAGAAATAATCTAAAATCTAAAATCTAAAATCTAAAATTGAAGAAATAATCTAAAATCTAAAATTGAGTGACCTATGAGGGAATCAAGTAAAAATTTTGAACCCTTGCTTACCAAAGAAGCCCCAGCAGTTGTTGAACGCATGGGGCTAACTTGGCTAATTGCAGCAGCGATCGCAACTGCTTTACTGTGGCAAATACCAGCAGGGGATTATATTTTATACCCATTTACGATCCTGGCAACTTGGTTTCATGAAATGGGTCACGGCTTAATGGCACTCCTTTTAGGGGGACAGTTTCAGAAATTGCAGATTTTTAGCAATGGTTCCGGTGTCGCAACCTATGGCATTCAGTCGTCATTGGGGCCAATTGGCCCGGCAATAGTCGCAGCCGCAGGCCCAATGGGCCCGCCTCTTGCCGGTGCAGGTTTGATTCTGGCTTCCCGCAGTTTTACAGCAGCAACTCTGAGTTTGAAAATATTAGGGAGTTTTTTGCTATTTTCCGCATTAATTTGGGTACGTTCCTCGTTTGGATTGGTGGCAATTCCCTTACTAGGTTTCATAATCTTGGGTATTGCCCTGAAAGCACCTCGTTGGGCACAAGGGTTTGTCATTCAATTTCTGGGTGTACAAGCTTGTGTGAGTACGTACCATCAACTTGATTATCTATTTAGTAGTTCTGCTGGCCCCCTTGGACTTTCTGATACAGCGCAAATGCAGCGATATTTGCTTTTACCTTACTGGTTTTGGGGTGGGTTAATGGCGATCGCATCTCTGGTGATTTTAGTCCAAAGTCTCCGCGTTGCCTATCGTTCAGAATGAAAATACAGATGAGCGATCGCCCTCTTGCAGTCACGAATTCAACCCTCAGTATTTTGATTACTGAATTAAGTACAGAGTGCCTGAAAGTACAAGCTTTAGTTAACCAGTTCCAGTTAACTAGTTTAACTGCTAACCAACAAGCTGAAATTCTCGCAGAACTTTTAACTGCTGCGGTTCATCTGCATAATCATTGTGACGAAGATTTTCAGACGCTAATTATTGAGGAAATGGAGAATTTGCCTGATGATCAGGATTGACTAGTGATTTTAGTTCAAAATTGCGATCGCCAACCATTACCTAAGCTGGCACTTGAGCGCGAATTTCATTTGGACAAGAACGACCTTGTTCAACATCAGCAATATTAGCAAAAGTTGTTTCTGCAATATTGTGGAGAGCTTCTGCTGTAAAAAAGGCTTGATGTCCGGTAATAAGTACATTGGGGAATGTCGTCAGACGTTGGAAAATATCATCTTGAATAATTGCACCAGACAAATCCTCAAAGAACAATTCCGATTCTTGTTCGTAGACATCCACACCGAGATAGCCAATCTTGCCAGACTTCAACCCCTCAATTACTGCTTGAGTATCAATCAGCGCTCCTCGGCTAGTATTAATTAGCATCACACCTGGCTTAATATGTTCTATAGCCTCAGCGTTAATCAAGTGATGCGTCTCGGTAGTCAGAGGGCAATGTAGGGAGATAATATCCGAGTTGGCAAATAGCTCAGGTAGTTCTACATATTTTCCACCTAGCGCCTCCAATTCTGGATTGCGATAAACGTCATAAGCGAGTATCTGACAGCCAAACCCCTTCATAATCTGTCCTAAAATCAGACCGATTTTGCCCGTGCCGACAATCCCTACTGTGCGCCCATACAAATTAAATCCTAATAGTCCATCTAAAGAAAAATTGCTTTCTCGGACACGGTTATAAGCCCGATGAATTTTGCGATTCAAGCTTAAAATCAATCCCACAGCATGTTCTGCTACCCCATAGGGTGAATAGGCAGGAACCCGCACAATGGTAATTCCTAAATCTGCTGCGGCTTGTAAGTCTACATTGTTAAACCCTGCACAGCGCAGGACAACCAGCCGAGTTCCCCGTGAGGCGAGAAGTTCTAAAGTTGGCGCGTCAACCTGGTCATGGACAAATACACAAACCGCCCCAAATCCGGCGGCGAGGATAGCTGTATCCCGATTTAAACGAGGTTCAAAAAACACTAATTCGTGTTGGGTAGGAGAATTTGCTGCTGATAAAAACTTACGATCATAGACTTTTGTACTGAAAACTGCTACTTTCATGCAAAACCTCAAGCTGTATGCTGCACAATGTTCGACTACATGATAACCTTGGCAGTCAGAAAAGCAATGTCTACAATGGGCTATTGGGCATCACAGCTTTGAACAAAAAAGAATTCAGAATTGCTTCAAGGTAGATGAGTGACTTTTGGCTGCTCAAAGTAGCCATACATCACGCGAGAAACTTGACGAATAAAATCCCTAGCTCTAATGTCATTATTCGGTCTTCGCACGAAAATTCCTGCTAAATAACGCTTACCTGATGGCGTTTCAATAATACCCGCATCGCCTAGCACAAACCTTAGAGTACCTGTTTTATGAGCAATATTTGCACCAGAACCTAAGCCAGATGGGAGCAATGCTCTATTATGACAACGAATCATAATACCTAAAACTTGAGATTGACTTGTATCAGAAATTAACTGATTATTTGTAATCAAAGCTGACAGTCGTACTAAGTCTTTTGCACTAGTTTTATTAGTTCCTTTAAAGTCTCCTAACATATTGTGAATCACAGTGCTTTGCAATCCCCAACGGCGAAACTTTTGATTTAATTTAGATACACCGCCTAAACGGTCAATAATCATATTTGTAGCAGTGTTATCGCTAATAGTCATCATCTTGGTTGCAGTTTGCAAGAGACTAAGCTTAGTTCCCACTCGTTGATACTGCATATCTCCAGAACCGCCTGTGACATGCTTCCGGCGCATCACCAAAGTTTCCCCTAGTTTGATTCTTCCTGCATCTACTTCTTGAAACAAAGCAATCAAAATTGGATACTTAATTGTGCTAGCTGCGGAAAAAGCTTTATCACCATTAAAACTAAAATAATCCCCTGTTTCTAAGTCCATAAAAAAGAT
This sequence comes from Nostoc sphaeroides, assembly GCF_003443655.1. NCBI lineage: Bacteria > Bacillati > Cyanobacteriota > Cyanophyceae > Nostocales > Nostocaceae > Nostoc > Nostoc sphaeroides. The sequence goes on along the minus strand of NZ_CP031941.1, from coordinate 4,717,984 downwards.
TCCGGGAGTCAGGAATCTATAGCGAGCCATTAATGCTTTAATAGGAAGTTTTAGTTCTGATATCTCGCGTCCTAGAGGAACTGTACCAGTGAATTTAGAAGTATTTATTGGGTTGACAGGATCGGTTAGAGGAACCGGAGGAATAAATTTAAGTTTTGGTAGTTGTAAATTAGATTGATTTGCACTCCAGTCATTTACGTTGCTAACTTGATTCGGATTGGGGTTCGCTTTTACTGGGGACGATAGTAAAAGAATACTTGTAAGGCTCAGTAAGAGCGAGCGTAGTTTCATGTAGTGCTGTGAGGATACTGTTGGATTTATTTACAGAGATTTTCCGAAGAAGTTAATCAAATCCGGATTGATTGACATAGTAATCACTAAGATATGCGATGTCAATAGATATTAATAAGAGATTTTCTAGAATATTGTAAATAAGAATTTTAATAAAAGCCTACAGGGGAGAATATATAAAATATGTTTATCTTACATCAATTAATTATGTAATTATACAAATACTAAGATATTCTGATTGAGGTTTTAATTTTGTTAGCAATGATTTATACATAGCAATCGGGATAAAAAAACACCCGCAGTCGAACTAATTAAAAACTGAAAACTGAAGAATACAAATTTCGATTCTTGTCTGATTTATCGCTTTTGTCGATTCAGGCTGAAAGCTATGTTATATCAGCATTTTCACACCTGAGAGTGTGATTAGTCCTCCAGCGATCGCAGAATGTTAGTGTCCTCGTCCAGAGGTGCGATCGCATGAATGTTATTTTTAAGTCATGCTAATGTCATAAGATAAATTTTGTGATGTCTTTTTCGATGTCTACACACCTTAATTAGCCATTGGCGTTCCCAAAGCATCCCGTTACGCAGATAAAGCGATAATGTTATAGTAGTATAGGAAATATGGTAAAATTTCCCTTACTTCACTCCATTTGAATACTCAAATGTGTAGAATGATATAGCTGGAGAGGTGTCCGAGCGGTTCATGGTGACGCACTCGAAATGCGTTTTGGGGAAACCCAACGGGGGTTCGAATCCCCCCCTCTCCGTTTCAAATAATTGCCGAAGAACTAGACAAACAGATGATGTTTGGCTTCATGTATGGTATATATGAGCATTTGCAAGTAAAGGCACACAGATCATTGGTGTCAACTTAAGCTAAAAATAGCTTAACTGTTAGCTTCCTCACCCGCATTGAACTTTAGTTCAATGCGGGATATGGCTTTTACGTTAAGTTGACACCAATGCACACAGATGTGCCCCTACAAGTTTATATATGTAACGGATGTTGTGTGAAACGGGATTATATTTCCGTGTTCACTTAGTCAAATATTGCCCAAACTACACTAAAATATACACTGGCAGCACATATTTTTGGTATACACTAATGCCATTGTGTGAGGAGTGAACAATGGCAAATCGCAGCATGAGGAAAGTGCCCTCATTTATTGTTATCAGTGTCTGTTTATATCTAGGCATTAGTATAGGAGTCATTATCCGGCTTGGGCAATCACAGCGATTAAACGCTGCTACTACACCTACTCAACCTGTATCATTACCATTAGCTATTCCTGTTACGCCATCAACAAAAGGACAAACCTTTCGAGAGACTATTACTATTAAAGCCGTTGGAGATATTATTCCCGGCACTAATTTCCCTAACTATAGATTACCCCGGTTTCGAGATCAATTATTACCAAAATCAGTGAGAACTCACTTGCAAGGATCTGATATCTTGTTTGGTAACTTTGAAAGTAGCTTAACTAATTATCCCTACACTGCCAAAGATATAAGTCGAGGACAAGTCTTTGCCTTTCGCTCCCCACCTGGATATGCTCGACTATTTGCTGAGGCTGGTTTTAATGTGTTTAACATGGCGAATAACCATGCAATGGACTTCGGCCCGGTAGGGTTCAAAGATACAAAGAAAAATCTTGAGGCTGTGGGTATTGCAACATTAGGTCATAAGAATCAAATTCTTTATTTGAAAGCTAACAATATCCCTGTGGCAATGGTAGGGTTTTCTCCTTATGAAATGTATAATTCTATCAATAATTTAGGAGCAGCCAAAGCACTTGTAACAGAAGCTAAAAATAAAGCCAACATTGTAATAGTATCGATGCACGCTGGAGCCGAAGGAACGGGGGCACTACATGTTAAGAATCAGACAGAGTTTTTTTATGGAGAAAATCGAGGAAATTCGATCAAGTTTGCTCGAAACATGATTGATGCGGGAGCAGATTTAGTACTAGGACATGGGCCTCATGTTCCGAGAGCGATGGAAATTTATAAGGGAAAAATCATCGCCTATTCTTTAGGAAACTTTCTGGGATATCGGACTTTATCTACAAATGCCCAGACGGGTGACTCAATGATTTTAGAAGTTAAACTTAACTCGGCGGGAAATTTGGTATCAAGTAAAATTATTCCCGTGCGGATGAATGGGCAAGGAATCCCTCAAATTGATCGGTATTTTCGGACTGTGAAACTTATGCGTTCTTTGAATAATCAAGCTTTTCCCAAAAATCCAGTGAAGATTAATAAAAAGGGGGAAGTTGTTGTACAGAAAAGTAAATCTGACAATTCAGACTATGTGCAAAAGCTAACTATTAACCTAACCCCCTTTCCGACCTCTAAAGCAAAAGGCGTTCAATTTTAGATTGTGAATTTTGGATTTTAAATTGAAGAAAAAATTCAAAATTGACTAATTATTGTCATCTTGTAGCTTTTATTTTATGGAGATTTCTGATCGTTCTGGGGTTGACTATCAATCGGTGAATTTTGCTTGTCCAGTGTTGGTACTACTACAGCAGAAGGATCTGACTGTTTGGATTCTGACTGTTTGGATTCTGTCGGTGGCGGTGTTGGTATAACCACAGAATTTGATGGAATCACCGTTTGAGGGGAAGCAGAATTTTGATTAGAAGCAGGTGAGTTATTTTGTGGCAATGGTGCAGGAGAAGCACTACGAGATGAACGAATCGCCCGTAGTTTTTCGACTAGCGAGGGTGTAGGGGAAACGCTAGGTGAAGGTGCGGATTGCTCAAGATTGCCGCGTTGTGATTCTTGTGTAGGGCTGCTGGGAGTTTCTTGTGGGGAAGAACGACGATTACGCCGGCGCTGCTTGGAATTATAAACAGGTGCTGATTCCGTTCTTGAGGTGGTGTTAGTTTCTTCACGACTCTCTAAGTTAGGAACTTTTGCAGGTGGTTCTTGAGTTGGCTGTTCAAAAAGCGGTTTTGCAGTTGGCTGGGGCTGAGATTTGGGTAAGATGCTAGTGATGCCAAAACCTGCTGTAGCAGCAACCAGGGCTACACCTATACCTATAAATATTTGAGATGATCCCAGTTTTTTTGCTAGTACATTTTCTTTGGCGATCGCTGGGTTGGGCTGTCCCAAGGCAGATGGTTTATGAAGGCGATTTTGGGCAGTTTTCCCAAGCAAAGTTGCAGCTTGTTGGGCAGATAAATTGACAGTTGGCACTGCATAAGTGGATAAGGCTTGCGGTGTCATATTCACCCCATTTCCAGGTAGCAGTTGTAACCACTCAGCAACTGTCGCTGGGCGAAAACGAGACTCCACCGCCATACCGCGCATTACGGCCTGGTTGACAGCAGCACTTAAGTGTGGTTGCAGTTCGCGGGGGGAAGGCATTTGTTCGCGATCGCGCAATAATGCTGGTATAGGAACCTGTGCTGTCAACAGTGCATACAAGGTTGCCGCTAAACCATAAACATCGGTGGCAGGTGTACGCGGGGCTTGCGTCAAATACTGCTCAATGGGAGAATAACCTTCAGAAACCATACCTGTGTGAGTCTGCCTGACACTGCCATTAAATTCTCTGGCAATGCCAAAATCAATCAGTACTACTTCCTGGGTTCCTTCACGAAGGATAATATTATCTGGTTTGACATCTCGATGTAACAAACCGTTGTTATGCACTACCTGCAAGGCTGCCCCAATTTGCCGGATGTAATGAATTGCTGTAGCTTCAGGTAAAGGTATCCCTGGTAATACAAATGCGTCTCCCAAGGTTTCGCCACGAATGTATTCCATCACCATGTAAGGTAGTCCAGCCTCGACAAAAAAATCACTAACTCGGACTATATTTGGGTGAATACACGTAGCTAATCGTCTGGCTTCATCTTGGAATTGGCGCTCAAATTTGGCAAAATCAGGATGTTGTCTCAGCCGTTCATTGATGGTTTTCATCACCACTTCATGACCCAAGTAGTGATGCGTAGCTTTAAATGTAATGCCAAAGCCACCCCGCCCTATTTCTTCAATTAGGGTATATTTTCCATCCTGCAAAATTGTGCCTGCTAACATAAATCCTGAGTCCTGAGTGAGCAGATAACTAGCGAGTCCTGAGTCTTGAGGGATTCTAAAAAATTTTCCCATATTTTTTGATATGGGGCAGGGTTTTTGCCTGTCTATCTGACGGGATGATTTAGTTGTTGGAATCCAAGTAAGAAAGACCTCCCCATGAGCGCAACAGTTTTATCTTTATAGGATAACGCGAGAGTCAAGAAATCCTGAAGTAGAAAACAGGCTCAATTTGTCTTCCAGGCTTGTGATGTGATAACTAAGGGAACTCCAAAAAATAAATTATTCCACTTAAAGTCGTTGACTGTTGACTGTTGACTGTTGACTGTTGACTGAAAACTCGTGAACCGTCAACGGCCAACAGTGAACAATAGCAATGGAATATTTTTTAACTTGGAAGTCCCTAACACGCTAGTTGCTACAATGCCAAAGAGCTATTCTGTAATTTTTAATCAGTTAATAACCAGTATATTTCCGATATCTTAGTGAAACGCGACACCATTTATTACCAAATAATTGATTATTTTTGAACAGTAACCAAGTGCAACGAATTTATTTTACGACTTACGCAAAATATCTCTCAAACTCTCATTTCTCCGTGCCCGCCTAGAAACAACTTTTAGATCGTCTCGTTCCCAGTCTCCGACTGGGAATGCCCGTCCTTGAGGCTCCCGCCTCCCGAACTCGCGGCAGCAGCCCAACGATCAACATTTCCAGCCAGAGGCTGGAAACGAGGTTTTAAATAAGAATTATTTCCACCTACCTTGAAAGGGCTAATCCTATCCTCTTTTTTCAGTTTTCGGGAGAAATCCAGGTTAATATTCTGAATGCTCATTTTCTTAAAATCGCTGACCTATCCCTAAATGCACTTTGCTTTCTCCTTGGTCATTAATGCCATAGTCAGCCCGAATTAAGCCTAGTGGTGAATTTAAGCGGACTCCAGCCCCATAGCCAAAACCATAACCTGGTTTGCCTCGCACACCTGCTGGATCTCCTAATACAGTATCACCGGAGCCTAAGTCTGAGCCGAAGTCGGCAAATAATACACCCCCTACTATTGGTAAGACGGGAAAACGATATTCTGCGGAAGCTAACACATAACTGCGACCACTCCCTACATCTCCAGAATCGTAACCGCGTACTGAG